>DATKVT010000203.1 GCA_035529935.1 Williamwhitmania sp.
TATATAAACCCAAACGATCCTCCATTAATATTAAAGTTTCCTTTAATGTAAACTGTCTTACTAACAATTGCACCATATGATCCATTCCAAGTCATTGCCAGCCAAGCATCCGCATCTGAACCCTTACAAACTAAATCCCCGTAAATGGTTAAATAATTAATATTCGGCATTATCAGATTTGAACCTTTTAGCGGAGTAAGAATTAAATTACCATATGAGTTAACATTATTTGGAAGCATGTAGTAGATTCCCGCTTGTGGGTTTATTGTATAAAACTCTGTGGTTCCTTTATTTACATTAAAGTCCGAGAAGTCTCCAGTTGGAAATGCATAAGTTGCGGGATTGTCAAAGTTTACTGCATCCCTAGTTGTTATTCGGAAGTTGCCATTCCCATTTGGATGGCTTGCTACAATTCCAAAAGAGCATCCTGGATTATTTTGAATATCCAATACAGATCCAACTTCAATTGTAAGGATTGCACATTTGACTTTTGCTTTATCTAATTGATAGTAGGTAGCCGGTGGATTATTGTTATTCACTGGGAATTGTGGAACTTCATTTGAAAGATAAATTGAATCTTTTGCTCCAATAACAACAACGTCGTTAATTCCGGGAACGGCTCCACCAGTATTAGCAGTTCCAGTATTGCTTGTAAAGGACCATGTATTTGGGTCACTCCAAAGGCCGCTCCCAGCAGCAGCACCATTAATACAGCTATAGAAGATTTTTGGTGTACCGAAAGGATTGTTCGAACTATTGTCTCCTGCCGTATAGTCGCCATCGATAAAGCCCACATTTTCTAAAAATGTTCCAGCTCCTGGTTCTCCAATAATGTTGTTGGTAACATCAATATCGCTGGTTGTGCCATTGGTCCATGTGAAGTTTGTTTCGTTGTAGCGCGCAGCTACATAGCCATTTTCGGTTATACCCGTTCCGGTAACTACGTCTGACTGATCGTAGGTGTAACCTTGGGTTACAGTGGCCGAACCGAGTGTAAATCCGTTGGATTTCACCCTCCAGTAGTAGGTTAAGCTCCTTCCTTTGGTGGTAGTTCCAGGTTGTTCGTAGCCAACGGGGTTCACCGTAATGGATCCAAAAGCAGTAGGTGTTCCGTTTATTGTAATTGTGGCTGGCGTATACTTTACTGGTTTTGCCGGAGTTAGGGTTGGCGCACCAATTGGGAATGTAAAGGTGGGTGACGATAGGGAGTATACTTTTGTAATACCTCCATCACCCGCATTTCCTGCCGATTGAATATACCTTAAAGCACCCGCATTGGCAATAGTTGCCGATGGGCCAAGTTTTAAGTTATAGGTTTTTATATCGAAGAGCTTATCCTGCGACAAGGTTAGTACTCCGTTCACAGTAATATTGGCACCCAAAGATATTGGAGCTGTACCGGTATTGTTGTTTAGCTCAAGGTTTTGGAAAATACCATTTCCATCACCGGTAATTAGCTGCGGAACATCATCGTTCAAAACAATTTTTCCTGCACCTGAATGTATCCCCGAATTGTATAGGTAGGATGCCGTGGCAATGGCACCGGCCAAACTTATGGTTTTACCACCATCGGCTAAATTACCGGTAACAATCATCATGGAGTCGGCAACCGAAATGGTCGATTGCGATCCCGTCAAGGTTAAGGTTGTTCCTGCCGGTTTGTCAACCTTAAACTTATTTAAAGCTAGTGGCGATAGTAAGTTAACGCTGAAGTTTTGGCTGCCGGAGCCATTAAAGATGGTCCAGTTGGTTCCGGGAGTATAAACCGTTCCGCTCGCCATGGAAAAATTACCACCAACGGAAACATTAAAGTTACTTGCTGTTAATGTTCCAGAGGTTAGTGTTAAATTTCCTAAGACGTTTAAGGGGTAGGTCATAAGCTGCATGGTAGCTGTTCCGCTTATCCTACTAATTGTTAAATTTCCGATGGGTGCATTTGATTGGATGTATTGAATGGCAGCATCTGCACTTCCCCCGGTTCCAGCAGTAGGTAGAAATAGGATGGAACCATCGGTCACGTTAATATTCCCCGATGAAGAGAGCACATCAAACACCCTACCATTGCCGGAAGCATCGGTACCACAGGCATCGTATATTTTAATGGTTCCGCCCGACATTGTATATACGTTGGCTGTTTCATTCAGGTTGAAGGTTCCTAATGTAGCACCTAAGCTACCATCGTTGGCTCTAACCGTATTTATGGTGGTATTTTTCAATGCAACTATACTGGAATAATCTAGGTGATGCTGAAATCGACCTCTGAGAATAAATGTTCCGCCTGATTGATCGTAAGAAGCAAGACCTCCACCAGTTCCTGCAGAACGAAACTGCTTGGCATCAACCGTACCGCCTCTAATCACAAACTGACCCGATGCATCGCTCCAGGTAATTAACCCACCCGACTCACGGGTAGAGAAGTAGCCATCGTTTATTTTGAATTTTCCCATCACCGAAAAGGAGCTTGCGCCACCTTGCCCAACCCCATTCACTAAACCAATTCCTCCAGCCACACCATAGGCTACATTTACTTCTCCATAATCATCGGCAGTAGCTAAAACAATAACCTGAGAGCCATCGAGGGTGAGGGCTCCGTTGGCCGGAATGTAAAAATCGGAGTTAGGAGCTCCCGGGGGTAAAAGTCCAGTACCTTCCGACAGGGAGGGGATAATGGTTGAGCCTTGAAGGACTAAGGTTCCGGTGCGAATCCACAACGCTTTCCTCAGATTTGGATTTGCACCACCACCATAACCATCGTCATTGTTTGCACCAAATAGTCGAAAGTTGGAGTACGCCGAGGAGTATACGGTTAACGAAAAGCTCTGATCGATCCCTTTATCTAAAACCAAATTATAAAAATCGGTTGTACCATTACAGGTTAGCGTATTGTTGGTTGCTCCCTGAAAGTAAACGGTTGCAAACCCTGTGGTTGCACCCAGTGTTGTTGGTGGGAAAGCATTATAAATTGGATAGGGAAGGTTGGTAAACTTAACCGTTCCATTGTTGGTAAAATCACCATATATAACCACTCGGTGCGATTGGCCATCGTAGTAGTTAATAAATGGGGCAGTGCCAGTTTCAGCCGTCGCTGTGGGGTTGGTTGTTGTATTGGTTACTCCTGTACCAACGGTAATGGAAGCAGCTGCATCAACTGTCACACTTCCCATAATGGTTAAATTTCTTCTGGCCGCAGTGGTATTGTCGTTTATGCGGTATGTTCCCTGTTTTACATATAAATTACCGTTGAGGGTAATATCGCTCATTTGAGTGGCAATAACCCCCGGTGCATTAATTCTCAGATTATTGTAAGTGGCTTGTGCTGCCGGTAGTGTGAAATCAGCAGCGTTTTTATACTCCGTAGTGCCACCTCCAGCATTTACAAAACTATTTGTGGTTACAGCGGGGAAATTTACTGAGGCCAAGCTCAGTGTTCCCTCTCCACTTAAGCTTGATAAACCTGAAGTGAAGCTATAGGTTGCCATATCGAGAATACCTCCATTGTTGATATTCACCTTTAGATTGGCTGTTGCAATATCGGAAGGAAGGGTAACTGTTCTACTGGGAAGAATAACCACAGCATCTCCTGCGCCGGGAACGGTTGTTCCAACCTGCGTTGTCCCTCCAGGGTCGGAAGTCCAGGTTGTGGGGTCGTTCCAGCTGCCCGATTGGTAGGAGAAATAGGTTCCGGGGACAGGACCGGCTGTCCAAAAGGAGCTGGTATTTGTAATATCGGTTGTCCCGGTAATGGTGAAGGAGTTGGTGCCAAAACTTTGGGTGCCAGTGGGCGTTTGCCAAACCGCACCAAGGTTATCAATTATTTGTGTTGGAGGTGTAGCAATTTCGGCAGGATCGTAGTTGAAAGTGGCTGTAATTGTTTTACCTGTAATGCTTGTAAGCACATCCCAAAACTTTTCGAGATAGTTCGAGCCCAGTGTAAAAATCTGTTCGGCTCTAGCGCTAACAGTTCCTGAGGTTGCACTTATTGCATTAATGGTGGCCGGTGAGTAATA
>DATKVT010000204.1 GCA_035529935.1 Williamwhitmania sp.
ATGAGAATACGTTCGTGGTCGGTAAGTGAAAAATTGTTAGGCTCGAGCAGTTCACCGGTGTGACTTCCCGATGGGAGAATATAATCCGCTGTAAGCAGATTTCCGCTGCAAAGGATGGCCGCTTTTTCCATAACGTGCTGCAGTTCTCTTACATTTCCCGGCCAGCTGTGGGCCAATAGCTTCTTTTCAGCTGCTGGATGCAGCTCCAGATTCCCTTTTTGGTAGTGATCTGCATACTTTTGCAGAAAGAATTTTGCTAGCACAGGAATGTCCTCCTTCCTTTCTCTCAAAGGCGGTAGTTCAATAAGAATGGTATTGATTCGGTAAAGCAAATCTTCGCGAAAGCCACCCTCGGTAACCATCTTATGAAGATTTTTGTTTGTTGCCGAAATCAACCTAACATCTATGCTGGTAGGATGGTTAGCTCCCAATGGGGTAACCTCTCTATTTTGAATAGCACCCAGCAACTTTGCCTGAAGGTGTGTGGATATATTGCCAATTTCATCAAGAAACAGTGTTCCGCCTGACGCAATCACCATTCTTCCAACTCTATCATCGTGCAGATCGGTATAGGCTCCTTTCTTTGCTCCAAACAGCTCGCTTTCGAACAGGGTTTCGCTCAGCGATCCCACGTCGACACCTACAAATAGCTGATCTTTCCTTTTCGATAAACGATGGATTGCCCTTGCAACAACTTCCTTCCCTGTACCGTTTTCGCCTGTGAGCAGAATGTTGGCGTCGGTGGAGGAAACCTTGTTAACGGTCTCCATTACCCGTTCCATGGCTGGTGATTTGCCAATAACAAGAGGGAATCGATCATCTATCTGGTTGGTTAAATGCTGCTGGCTGCTCTTTAGCCTTTTTATTTCCAACTTCGACTTGCGCTTCTGGTAGGCTGAAAGTATGGATGAAAGGATCTTCTCTTCGTCCCACGATTTTTGAATGAAGTCGGCAGCACCCTCCTTCAGTGCATTTACGGCAAGTTCAACATCTCCGTAGGCGGTTATCAACACCACACAGGAGGTCGGATCGAGTTCCAAAATCCGGCTCATCCAGTATAGCCCTTCGTTACCCGTTTGAGTGCCGGCTTTAAAATTCATGTCGAGCAGAATTAGATCATAGTCATCCTTCTCGAGCTGATTAAGTAGCTGCTTGGGGGATTTTAGTATATCTATCTTTTTGAAATGGGGTGAGAGGTAGAGCTGAAGCGCGTATAGGAGCTCCTCGTTGTCGTCAACAATTAAAATCGTTCCCTGAGGTAGAGGCATGGTTGCTAGTCTTTGTTCACACTTCAAATTTCGTCATAATGTCGTTTTTTTCCACACGCACTGTTGGAAATCCCGACATAAATTTAAATGATTATTTGTAATTGTCTGCTAATAAGTTTTATGCATATGTGGCACGCTCTTGGCTATTTTTAATGTAATAGTGTTCCATTTAGGAACTAATAACCTATTTCAATATCTTTAACTTATTATCGTTTGCTATGGTTTGGTTTAATATTAGGCTTACGCTTAGAAGTTTACGAAGGAACCTGCTCTATTCGTTAATTACCATTTTGGGGTTGGCTGTTGGCATGGCTGCCACCATTCTCCTCTTCATTTACGTGCAGCACGAGTTTAGCTACGACAGGTTCAATACGCGTGCACCTCGCATATATCGAATGATATCCATTCTTGGGCAGGATAAGTCGTGGACGATGCCCATTTGCACCCGGTTTAGAGATTCAACTTTTGCAAATCAAATCCCGGAAGTTGACCAGGTGGTGCAGTTCTATGCCGGTGGACCAACGGAGGTGGTGATAAACAACCAGCGCTTCAAGAATCTCGATTTACTATTCACCGATCCAAATATTGCAAAGGTGTTTACGTTGAGTTTTCTGGATGGGAATTCGGAAACAGCCCTAACCGATCCCTCGTCGATGGTGGTTACCGATGTGATTGCTCAAAAGCTATTCGGAACCGCAAATGTCGTTGGGAAAACGCTCACGATGGATAACAAGGTATATACCATCTCTGCAGTAATTAGGGCACTACCATCCACCTCTCACTTTTCCATCGAGTTGCTTGTTCCAATTAATAGTTTGCCATTTATAAATCAACTTGGAGGGTTAGAGTTTAACACCTATATATTATTCAAGAAAGAAGCCAACATTCAAGAAGGCATAAAAAAGTGTGACTCACTTTATGCAAAGCAGCTGACAGATGGATTTAAGGAGAGCGGTTATACAACGGGCTGTTTCATGCAGAAGTTGATCGATATTCATCTCCATTCAAATTTCTATTCACGGCTTGAGCAGCCAGGAAGCATCAGCAGAGTGTATGTTTACATTGTGTTGGCGCTACTCATTCTATCCATTGCAATCATTAACTTCATCAACCTGCTTACCGTTCAGTATGAGGGGAAGACTAAAGATATTGGAGTTCAAAAGGCGTTGGGTGCCTCTAGAATGGCAATTGTGAAGCAGTTTATGGGGAAGTCGCTCACCTTTTCGTTTATAGCATTAATTATTGCGGCCATTATGGTTGAGTTTACTATTTCGGGTTTTGGGGCGTTAGTAAATAGTAACCTGATAGTAAGCTATACCGGTAACCCTTGGCTGATATTGCTCCTGCCGGCTTTGGCAGCGATGGTTGGAATTGTTTCCGGTATTTACCCTGCCTTCTACCTTTCTCGATTTTCTACAATTAAGGTGCTTAAGGGAGCGGTAAATCGTTCGCGCGGAACAAACCAATTTACAAGAACACTGGTGGTATTTCAATTTGCCGTTGCCATTGCCTTGATTAGCTGTATCACCGTAATCTACATGCAAATTTCCTTTATGAAATCGGTTGACCTTGGCTTTCATCCGGCCAATGTGGTGGGGGTAAGCAATCTAAACCGAAAGTTGATACGCTCATATCCGGCAATCAAGGATGCTCTTTTGAAGATACCGGAAATTACCACGGTTAGCGCTGCCGATCATTTCCCCGGGGGGGGAGCAAGTGGTGAAGGAATTCGCGTCGTAGGCGCCGATGCTGACCTTTCGATCAACAGCTACCGCGTGCAGCCCGACTACTTTAAGGTCCTTCAGATACATTTTCTGATTGGACGACCCTTTCAGCAGAGTGCTTCTGCCGATTCCAACGCCATTATCTTAAATGAGGTGGCCGTTCGCAAGCTGGGCATCACCAATCCACTAACTACCGATATTCTTTATGATGGCGAACGTGTAAATATAGTGGGAGTGGTGAAGAATTTTAATTACGCTTCGTTAAAGGAACCCATTGAACCGTTAGCTTTTACTCACAATTCCTTTGGGCTTAACTTTTTCTTGGTAAGGATTGCTAACGGCCAGTTGAAAGATGGAATTAAGGCTATAGAGAAAGTCCTGAAGCAGTTTGATCCCGGCTATGATATGGAGTATAAGTTGGTGGATGATTTTTGTAGAAACCGATATAATAGCGAGGAGCAAACGGTGGAATTAACAACGTATGCCTCGCTGCTCACCTTGCTGCTTGCACTTCTTGGTCTCTATGCGCTTACCATGTTCATTGTGAATAAAAGGACCAAGGAGATTGGAATTAGAAAGGTTATGGGGTCAACCCGAATACAGGTTGTAGCCATGCTAATCGGCATTTTTGTAAAATGGATTACCGTAGCCTTTATCATTTCCACACCTGTGGCCTACTACATTATGCAGCGATGGCTGCAGAACTACGCCTACCATATAAGTTTGAGTATTTGGCCCTTCCTGATGGCGGGATTAGTTGCTCTTCTCATTGCCGTGCTAACCGTAGGCCGGCAGGCGTTTAAGGCCTCCTCACGCAATCCCATTGAGGCATTGCGGTATGAATAAAATGAGTGAAAGTAGGGGGTGACTACATTTCTGCTAAGAACAAGTCACCCTCTGACTAGTTTGGTAAAAGTAAAATAAATTATACTTAGGGAATTTTTCCGTTTCAGCTGTTTAAAGTTTAGATGTAAATACTCATCATTCACTTAAACAATACATTTGCCATGCCTGAAATTACTACTAGCTATTTAGGACTTAAACTTAAAAATCCAATTATTGCTTCTAGCTCTGGGCTTACCGATACGGTTGATAAGCTGGTGGAGCTTGAAAAGGCAGGAGTGGCTGCCGTGGTGCTCAAGTCCATATTCGAAGAGGAAATAGTGATGCACACGCAGCGATCACTTGAGAAAATGTCCGCATCTGGCTTCGTATACCCCGAAACCATGGAATATTTTGAGTACGACTACGAGGAGATTGAGGATCCGGTGCAAACCTACCTTAAGCTAATTGCCGATGCCAAGAAAAAACTCAATATTCCGGTAATTGCCAGCATCAACTGCCTTTCGCACGGTGGCTGGGAAGATTTTGCCCTCAAGGTTGAAAAGGCTGGTGCTGATGCGCTGGAGCTGAACGTGTTTTTGCTTCCCAGTGATACCAGCCGTAGTGCAGAGGAGTTTGAGAAAATATACTTCGACGTGGTGAAGAGCGTGGTTGCTAAGGTGAAAATACCGGTCTCGCTCAAGATGGGCCCCTACGCCTCTAACCTTTCATCGCTCATCGAGAAGCTATCGAAGACTGGAATAAAGGGCTTGGTGCTGTTTAACCGCAGCTACAACACCGACTTCGACATCAACACCCTGGAGTTTACCAATTCGTCGGTGCTTACCTCCTCATCCGATATGCATCAAACGCTTCGGTGGATTGCACTTTCAGCCGGAAAAGTTAAATGTGACTTGGCTGCTTCAACCGGTGTGCACGATGGTGCCGGGGTTATAAAGATGCTGCTGGCTGGTGCCAATGCAGTTCAGGTGGCTTCCACTCTTTACAGGAACGGCAATGCACAGGTGGCTAAAATGCTGAGCGATTTAACCGAGTGGATGAATGCACAAGGTTATAAATCGCTACGCGATTTTGCCGGAAAGATGAGCTACAAGCAAACCTACAACCCTGGGGCATTCGAGCGGGTTCAGTTTATGAAGCACTACAGAGCCTTTAACGGATAGTATAATATTGGAATGATTCCATCAAATTGTAGAGACGCAAGATTTTGCGTCTCTTTTTTTCAATGCATCAGTAGAATCGTGATTAATCGCGGCGCTCTATCACCGTTTAAAGAGGTTTTAAATTTATAGCCATGGTTTATTCCATGGTGAAACAAGAATTCAGGCACTAACATAGTTGAGCAATACCTCTCCATGCATCGTGGTTAATGCTGAAAAAGGGGGTGAAAACACTATCTTGATATCAAAAGAATGATGCTTTTTTTGTTTGCAGGAGCATAAATTAGGGTAAATCCTTGCCAAGCCTACGTTCCAAATGATGCCAAAGTTGAAAACTTGTTCATATATAGGTGGGCGTTTATTTTCCTTCATCTGTTTTTTGTGTTAGTTTTGCTGGTTGAAACCACAATCCTCCATTTGAGAGAGGTGGTTTTTAATTTTTCGCAATCGATAAAATTAATTGGCATTCAGTATTCATGTCAATAGTTAACGATTAAAAGCGGCATATGAAGGAAGACAACGATTTTATAAAAGGGGGAGAGGAGGATACTCGGGAAATTGTCAACCGTTATGAGGATATGCTTCGTAGTAATTCTGTATTTTACTTCGACGTGTATGAGTTTGAAAATATAATTGAGCACTATCTAGAGTTGCACAATGCACCCGACGCTGGTCGTGCGGTAGAAATTGCCCGACAGCAACACCCTTATTCCACCGATCTTCAGCTGAAGCAGGCCGAAATTTTTGTTGCAGCAGAAAAGTTAAGCGAAGCATCCGAACTGCTCGATTTGCTTTCACGAATTGAAAATAGTAACGCACAGGTCCTCTTTTTGCAGGGAAAAGTATTTCTTGGATTGGGCATACCATCCAAA
>DATKVT010000205.1 GCA_035529935.1 Williamwhitmania sp.
AGTCAAAACGGTAACTTATTCCCAAATTTGCATCTTGAACTTCAACGATTGGTTTATCATCTTCAACGGAATCAACGTTTATTCCACAATAAGGACTTGGGCAACGTCCCTGCTCAATCGGCGCAGCAAGATGATCTATGCAAATGTTGCGCTGTACATAATCGTATTTTTGCCCTTGAAACTCTCCTGGCGTCACATCTTTGTCGCAGCTAAAGCCAATGCTATTATCTTTCAGCTGGCCTGTCCGAATTTTATCAAGGACTTCTTTGCTTGTGCGGTCTTTAAAAAAGCGAATATCCACTTCTATGCCACGTCTACAGGGCCTATTTGTTTTGGGGTCGTTGAGGTCTTTTCTGAAGCGGGGGTTTTCCATGCGCCCGTTTATGTCGTTTACGTTTCTGATTTGGTCACTTGCAGGGTGAGATAGGGCTTTTACCCATCTGCCCTCAGCGGTCCATGTAGCCTTTTCTAGTTCGTCAGCGGGTTTGTATGCCATGCCATCTTTGTATTTATGCACAATTTCGGAGGCTATCACTGCCTTAACAACGAGAAATTTGTCGTCGTCCTGGATGATTCTGCTATCTTCCAAAACAGCGAAGTCTACAACAATTTGCCTAATCAAATCTTATCACCATAATTTTGGAGTTACTTTTCCTTAGTCAAGAAATCCTGACGAAAAAGCTCTTTAAGTGAAATAATACCTATTGCATTTGGTATCTGTGAGAAAGAGTTTAGCACTACTGGTCATTCTATCTTGTCTTGCAACAACATTGCTTATCCCTGATTTTTTCTTTGGAGCTAATGCGGTTGATAACACTTGGGTATCCAAAGCACCTATGCCAACCGCAAGAACATCTTTAGGTGCCGCTGAGGCAAATGGAAAAATCTATGCTATCGGTGGTTTTAGTGATCTTAACAATACTGAAGAATATGATCCCGTGACTGATACCTGGACAATAAAAGCATCCATGCCTACTCCAAGATTTAGTTTTGCCATAGCAGCCTATCAAAACAAAATTTACTGCATAGGGGGCTTAGTCGGTAGAGGTGCTCCTTTCAGTTCTTCAGTTACTGGAGCAATTGAAGTTTATGACCCAGCCACTGATACTTGGGAAGTAAAAAAGCCAATGCCTACCCCCAGGGCACAATTAGAAGCAAACGTTGTTAATGGTAAAATTTACTTAATTGGCGGAAGGACAGGTGGGCAGAATTCAACTGTCTCAACGAATCAAGTTTATGATCCAATTAGCGAGAAATGGGAAACAAAAAGACCTATGCTTTATCCTGTTGTTTCTTTTTCTTCGGCAGTAGTCGGCAACAAAATCTATGTGTTGGGGGGTCAAGATGAGTTCAATAACCCGGTGAATTTGGATGTAATCCAAATTTATGATTGTACAAGTGACTCTTGGACTATTGGAACTCCGATGAAAACAACTGTGCTAAATTCAGCGGCATGCACCATTTCGGATCCACTTGGTTCTGCAAGAATCTATCTTGTTGGTGGACAACTTGGAGCGCTAGGGACAGGAGGTAATATAACTGATATGGTTCAAGTTTACAACCCTGAAAATAGCTCTTGGAGTGTTGGTGTTCCTATGTTAACTGCCCGCGATGGATTGGCAGTAGCAGTTGTAAACAACACGGTATATGCAATAGGCGGAGTAGGTGGCAATATTATGTTATCTGGGGAGGGATATGCAGAAAACGAAGCGTATACGCCAATTGTCGATCAGCCACCGTCTTCATCACCTTCACAAACGCCATTACCCACTCAGGAGTCTTTTCCAATTCTAACAGTAGTGGCTATTTCTACTGTAGCTGTAGTTGTAATTGGTTTTGGTTTGTTGGTTTACCACAAGAAACGCCGGCTTAAATCGGGAGGTAAACCATGAGAAAAAATGTTGCATTGTTGCTTGTTCTCGTCTTCCTAACAGCGTTATGCGTAAGCGAAGCGCATCCCGTGTCTGCGTTATCAGAAAATTCTTGGATAACAAAAGCGCCAATGCAGCATGCAAGATTACGTCTTGGAGTTGCAGTTGCGAACGAAAAAATTTACGCTATCGGAGGAGATGATTTAAGCTTGGTTGGAAATGCTCTTTCACCTGAAATGGTTTATGGATCGATAGCAAGTTCTAACGAAGAATACAATCCAGTTACTGACACGTGGACTTTTAAGACTCCTATGCCGACTCCGAGAACCCGTTTCGGGATAGCTGTCTACAACAATAAAATCTATTGTATAGGAGGTTATATCGGTAATGGCAACGTCACGGCAATAAATGAAGTTTACGATCCAGCAACCGACACGTGGACGACTAAAGCGCCTATGCCTACAGCAAGAAGCTTGCCAGGCGCTAACATTATAGCAGGTAAAATCTACCTTATAGGGGGAAGAGTTGGTGGTCAGGCATATCAATCTACATTAGCAAATGAAGTATATGATCCTGATGCCGACTCTTGGACTACAAAAACGCCATCGCCAATTAGAATCACTAGTTTAGGCTCAGCTGTCTTTAATAACCAAATATATTTCATAACTACAAAGAGCACAAAGGAAAACCCCGCTCAAGGCGGATTAATTCTAACTTATAATCCGTTTGCTGATAGTTGGAGCTTTGGGAAATCTTCGCCTACTTATGGGTCAGCTTGCGCTATCGGTGCAGCATCAGGCGTGAAGTCTTCTAAAGGCATTTATTTTTTTGATGAATCGGCAACTTATATGTATGATCCGCTAACTGAAAGTTGGATTAATGATACTTCTATGCCTACAGCCAGAGGATACGCTGGAGTAGCCGTTTTAAACGATGAATTTTACATAATCGGTGGAATATTTGCTCCGTTTGACGGCTATCTCGTTATGACAAAGTCTGCAACCACAAATGAGCATTACACCCCCCTCGGGGACGGAACACCTGACCAGTCGCCTTCACCAACTTCAACACCAACCCCCGAATCCAAACAGGCAGAGGCTTTCCTAACAACCTTAGCCGTAGCATCTATTGTATCAATAGCCATTATAGGCATAGGTTTGCTTGTTTACTTCAAGAAACGCAAACTGAGGGTTGAGAATTCTGATTCTTTTTCCCAGGGAAACCAAACATCCCACTCGTGAAAACAATTTGGGTGTGCAGGGAACTCTGGCATGAACATACCTTGACGATAGATTCGCCCATAATACTTGTTGCAGTATTCGCATTTTGGTTGCGGACCAGCCAGCTTGAAGTATTGCACTAAGAAACTAAACCCCAGAACGCTGCAAACGCAGAGTCAGGATCCACAGGTTCAGCGCCAGTACGTTCTATCTCATAATAGTGAGGGCACTTCGGATGCTTAGGAAGCTCCGGCGTAAACTGTCCTCGATGGTAAACTTGGCCTACATGCAACGCACACCACTCGCAAGTATTGCGTGTGATGTCGCCGCTAATGCGTAAATCTGTAGCGCCATTGGAGGTAGCTATAACTTTTAAGGCGGCATTATAAGTGCCAAACTGCACTTGATCCGCTAA
>DATKVT010000206.1 GCA_035529935.1 Williamwhitmania sp.
ATAGCGGAAGGCCAACCAGCAGTAGCAACGAAGCAGCCAGCTGAGCCCATCCTCTTCGGTAGAGCGGAACAACTTTGGCTATTGGTTTTTCCCTCATGCCAGCAGCCACCGTGCTCCAGGCGGCGTCCACATTAAATACCGGAGTTGCCGACACCCCTCTCCCCTGATTGAAAAGTAGCCGCAGCTGGTCAAAGTACCGCTTATTGTCGGCACTCTGCTCAACCCAATCGTCAAGCAACACGGCCTCCTCAGGTGATGCTTCACCTGCGAGGTAGCGCGCTATGAGCTGGTCAATATGTTCGTTGTCTACAACCAAGGTTATAACTGTCTATTTCTTTAGTATCATTAGTAGAAGGAACAGAGGAAGGTAATCCTTCAGCTGTTCCCGCATTATTCTAAGCGCTCTCACCATCTGCTTGTCCACCGCCTTCACCGAAATGTTGAGCTTGGCAGCAATTTCGGCGTAGGTTAAGCTTTCGAATCGGCTCAATGTAAATACTCTCCTACACTGTTCAGGCAGCTGTTCCACAGCCAAACCTATCTGCTGCTGCAGCTCGTTACCCATTACCTGCTGCGCCGTGGAGTCAACCTGCTCATCGTAGGCGTGGAGGTAGTAGTCGCCGTGCTCCTGCCTCACCTTGAGGTGTTTGATCCGATTCAAGCAGCTGTTATGCACCGCACGGTAGAGGTAGCTCTTCAGCGAGGTATGAATGTCGAGCGTCGCCCGATTTTCCCAAAGGGTAATAAATGTAGACTGTACCATCTCCTCTGCCTCCTGGCTATCGTTGAGCATTGTATGAGCATAGATACAAAGACGCTCATAGTATGTTCTGAAAACCTCTTCAAAAACACCTTCGTCCCCATTGCTAATGCTTACAACTATCTCTTTTTCCTGCACCGTTAAACCAGTTGATGGCAGTTCAAAAGTATCCCATATCTGTAACTATTGCAAGCCATTCGCAATTTCTTAACACTGCTATGACAACTCACCGGAGCCTATCCCCCCTCCGCTAAAACCAAATTCTCAACAAATGATCACGAAAATATGGAATGGGTTGATGAATATCAAACCTTCGATGGCTCTGCTTCCCATTTTTGAAGACGGAGTATTTCTTAAAAATATGTTGGGAGAAGCAATTTTCTTCTAGATGAAACAAAAAGGGTGCTTCTTTACTTTATCCTTAGAAGAATAAACCCAACTTTAATTTTTACTTTTAACCCGGCATACTATTTGCCGTGGACGAATGTTTTAAATATTGTTCCCTATTGCTTACACACAAAATCATGAATAAACTTGCATTACTAGTATTTGCGCTGCTTACCTCCTTTAGTAGCTTTGCACAAAATGGCACCTTAGAGCCAACACGCCAAGACATTACCATTGGAAAAAACCTGGTTACAAATCAGGAAATTCACGCTACCAAAATCACATTTCCCTGCTTTGTATCGCAATGGCAAGGCGACACCACAAACCAAAACATTCTGCTGCAGCTTCGCTACCTAACAAACAATGGAAAATACTTTAAGAACAAGGGCTATATAGGAGTTTACAACGATAAAAGCCAATCGATGCTCTGGGCTCAACAAACCAATAACTTCGATGTAAAGCTGAGTGGTGGCGCCATTCTTCAACGAGTGGGGAACAATACGCAGCGGCTAAGCAGCGAAAACGGAAAAGTGGTTTGGGAGAACGCAACCGCCATTTACTATGTGGACCCGAAAACAAAAATTGGGTTGGCCTACCCCATCGTTAATCCATCGGCAAGCAACGTAAATACGTTGATGGGTATCAACATGGCGAACGGTTCAACCTTTTGGAGCCACGAGGTTAACAGAGACTTTGGGTGGAATTCGCTCACCAATATGGACGATACCTCCAAGCTCATTGTATCGTCGGGATTGCACCTTTTGAACTCTTCCACCGGACATGGTTGGGACTATAAGGCCATAACAGGGGTTAAGGAGTATTCGGCCCAACCTGTAACTCTAGCCGCAGGCATTACCCTTGGTCTTGCAACCGGTATAATGCTTGTACCAACAGGGCAGAACATTGTTCACGATATTGCCTCCAACCTAGTGGAGAAAAACAACCTTCTATATTTTGCCTCCAAGGAGAGCATTGCCTGCATCGACCTAAAGGGGAACGTGGTATGGCAAACTACCCTGCCAAAGAAGCTAACAAGCAAGTCTACCCTTGTAATTGAAAACGAGGTTGTTTATCTAATAAATCGGGGGTTTGCTTACCAGAACAACCGGTTGATGGAGTTTGGACAGCCGTTCATTGCCTCCTTTAATCTCATAAACGGGCAGCAAAACTACATGACAGAGTTCGAAAAGGAGAACCAAATAAACGCTTACTACGTCCATGGAAACAGCTTGATACTTGTATTTCCTCATAAGTTGGCCAGCTACAATCTTTCAACAGGAAGCTTGGTAGATGAGAAGCCATTGACCGAAAACCTCTATGGTGAGTTGGCATACTTCTTAGGTAATCAGGCGTTTGTGGAAAGAGAGGATTCCACCTTTATTGCCCTAAACGCAACCGACACCACCCGCCATTTTCTATACACATCCACTGGCCGCATTCTTACCATTGACGACAATTTAAAGGTTGATAACCAGCACAATATCACCGAAATTTATGTCAACTACCTCAGCGCAATGGGTTTTAACTTCCTAGTAAAGGGTAGCTCCACCATTGTTACCAACCGGCAGGGAGAGGCAATCGCCATTCTCGATGCTCCCTCAAACGCGGTGCTATCGGGAACAACGCTTCGCTACGCGCAGGACAATTCACTCATTGAGATTGATTTGAGCAGCCTGCTTAAACCATAGGGTGATTTTACAATCGAATAGCACTGAGCCACCTTGGCAAGGTGCTGCTATGCCCTTTTGCCATCTGGCAAATACGGAAAGTCTTGGCGGTGCACAGGACAATATTACAATGCACTGAGTAATACAACAACACGCAACATCGTAAAATAATTAATCAAATGATACTACTCGACAAACCATACGTCTCAGAATTTCTTGAAGAAACCATCGTTCGAAATCAATATCCGGTAGTTGATACTGCCATTGCGAGAGAGTTTTTTGCTAGCAAAGGCGGGGTAAAATTCATCAGCGAACAGGAAGCCGCAAACCGTGTTCGCCAAAATCCGCAAGAGCTGGTCTACTCCAACTCCGAAAACGCCATCAGCTGGGTGGAGCAAAACCTGCCATTCTCATCCCTTCCACATACAATTGGCCTATTCAAGGATAAGGTGAAATTTAGGGAGATGGTAAAGCCCATATTCCCAAACTTCTACTTCAAGAGTGTTCCGCTAGCAGAGCTGGCAACGCTGTCGTCGCACGACATTCCAAAGCCGTTTATTATTAAGCCGGCTATTGGGTTCTTCAGCATGGGCGTGCATAAGGTCGATAGCGATGAGGAGTGGATTGCCATTCGCGAAACCATTGCTCACGAAATTGAGGAGGTGAAGGATCTATACCCAAAGGAGGTAATGGACGCCACCAACTTTGTTATTGAGGATTGCATTGAGGGTGATGAGTTTGCCATTGACTGCTACTTTAACGATGAGGGAAAGCCCGTCGTGCTCAACATTCTGGAGCACATTTTTGGTTCAGGAAAAGATGTAAGCGACCGTGTTTACTTTACTTCGAAGGAGATTGTTGAGAAAAACATTGCTCGCATCGAAGCCTTTCTCGCCAATGTTTCCCGGCTTGCGCAGCTGCGCAACTTTCCAGCCCACGTCGAGATAAGAATAGACAAGGCTGGCACGGTTTACCCCATTGAGGTGAACCCCATGCGCTTTGGCGGCTGGTGCTCCACCGGTGACTTGGCTTTCCATGCATACGGAATTAACGAGTACGAATGCTACTTCGAACAAAAGGCCCCCGACTGGAACAGCTTACTGAAAGATAAGGAAGGCAAGGTTTACAGCATAGTTATTCTGGACAATAACTCTGGGCATCAGGCATCGGACATTGCCTCTTTCGACTACGAAACGTTGTTAACGCATTTTGAAAAGCCGTTGGAGTTGAGGAAAATTGATTTCACCCAATACCCTGTTTTTGCCTTCCTTTTTACTGAAACAAGAGCAGAGAACATGGCCGAGTTGGATAAAATCTTGGTTTCGAATCTAAGGGAGTTTATAGTTGCAAAGTAACATTAAGGCTCTCTCTAAGTTTGCTTTAAAATCACTTCATCGGTAGCGAAATAGGATTATATATCGTTGTTCGGGGAAAAAGTCTCTATGAAGTATGTAATAAACTGGAATTACATTTTTACAATACTACATCCTTGGCCAGCGGTCTACGGGTCCCAAGGAGAATTTTCCGCGTAGCGGATAAAGTTTTGTAGAATAGCATAGAAATATTAGATGATGGTTCCCAATAGGGGATCAACAAATGTTTCCCGGACACCAATGATTATTTATACATTTGAAAAACAAAAAACAGAAGCGATGTCACTTTCTTACATTGTTGGACTTATTACGGGAGCTGCAGCTGGCATAATTATAATTGTTCTTGCAATTAATGGACGGAAATGGTATAACCAGCTTTTCCACCGCAATAAACAGTAATATCAGTATTAACGCTCACCAAAGAACACGGATAGCGATGAATTTAAAAAACTTAGCATTAGGAGTATTAGCCATTGTTGGCGTAATATCCTGCACCAGCAAACAAGCTGAATTAGCTCAAGGCCCTTGGCTTGGCAGGCTCGTTCCCGACTCCACTGAAAAGAGCATGGAGGTTCCATTCAACATGAACGTTGTTAAGGACTCCAACAGCTACGTTATTTCAATCCTTAATGCCAACGAAACCATTAAGGTTACCGAGATAGCTATAAAGGGAGACTCCATCGATATGAAGTTCCCCGTGTTTTTGAGTGAAATTGTTGCCAGAATATACCCCGATTCACTTGTTGGACAATATTTCCCCAAAGGAAAAGAGAATGGACACGGCTACGAGTTTTATGCGCTTAAAGGTATCACCGACCGCTTCCCCAATGCCACGGAAGCACCAGAAGTTAACGTTTCGGGCCGTTGGGAAATTACCGAAAACCCAGGAACACCAGACTCTACCAACATGGTGGGTGAGTTTACACAAACGGGATCCAAGGTGGTTGGCACGTGGCTTAACTCCGGCGGCGACATGCGCTACCTTCAAGGTAAAGTTGCCGGCAATAAGCTTATGCTATCGGCAGTGGATGGAGCCCACACCCTCATTATAACCGCTGAAGTTCCATCGGATAACCAGATGGTGAACGGTATGTTTCTTGGCAGCGCTCGGTGGAAATCGGTATGGACTGCCGTTAGGAACAACAATGCCGACCTGCCTCCCGTTGAGTCGCTCATCCATCTTAAAAAGGGAGCAACCAACAAGTTTGCATTTGCCTGTGTTGACCTTAACGGTGATACTGTAAGGCTTAGCGATAGTAGGTTCAAAAATAAGGTGGTTATTGTAAGCGCTTCGGGTTCCTGGTGTCCCAACTGTATGGACGAGATTCGATTCTACAGCCAGCTTTACAATAAGTACAAATCGCAAGGGTTGGAAATCGTAGCCCTCTGCTTTGAGAACAAGGATTTGGAATCGTCGAAAAAGGGCATTGAGCGTTTTGCCGACCAAACCGGTGCTAAGTTTACCTTCCTATACGCTGGACCGCGCGGTAAGGCAACCATGGACAAGGTGCTCTACAACCTCGATGGAATGGTTGCCTTTCCAACCTCCATATTCATCGACAGGAATGGAAATATTGTTAAGCTGCACACCGGTTTCTCCGGACCCGGAACAGGCGAGCATTACACAAAGTTGGTAAACGAAACCACCGCATTTGTGGAGAAGTTGCTTGCAGAAAAGGCGAAATAAAAGGAAAATAGCCGTAACGCAACGGCAGAAAAATAATTACGAAAATTCATCGATTGTAGAGACGCAAGGATTTGCGTCTCTTTTTTTTCGATAAAAGAATTCAACGAATGTAGGGGCGAAATATTTTTCGCCCCAAACGCAACCCCGGAGGGGTTGAATATTTATAGCCCAGGGCTTTAGCCCTGGGTTGCAAACAACCCTAGCGCTAGCGCTGCACGCGCAAATCTCGATCAATGAACCTTACTGCCATGCACCGCAATAACAAATGGGTGATTGCTGCACCAATATTTTCAAATTTTGGCAGGTGGCTGAAATAATTTTCTGTCACCCGTTCCGGGTTTTCTGTTGCGCTTCACGCTGGTTTTCTATAATCATATCAGCCCTTCGGGCTTTAAGATATTTCGCCCAAAACGCAACCCCGAAGGGATTGAATGTTTTTAGCGGGGGGCGCGAGCCCTCGGAACAGGAACATCCTAAGCGCCAGCGGTACACGCGCAAATCTCAATCAATGAACCTGCCCTGCACCGCAATAACAAATGGTTGATAGCTGCACCAGCATTTTCAAATCTACAAATTGGTTAATTTTCAAATTGTATCATGCACCGCAATTACCGAAACGCATTACAAGAGAAAACCCAGCGCAAACCATCCCTTTGGCGGATTTATAAAAGCAAAGAGCCGAGAAAAAATCCTGGCTCTTATTATCTATGCTTATTAATGGTTCTACAGCACAAAATCGGTGGAGAGGAAGTTTGACTTCTGCTCCCTTACGATATCTGTAATTATCTTCTTATTCTCATCGTTCTCCTTCGCTGCCACCAGCGTTCGAATGGAAAACACCCGCAGCGCATCCGAAACGGAGAGCGTTCCTTCGGCGGAATCTTTTCTACCAGTAAATGGGAAAATGTCCGGTCCACGCTGGCACTGGGAGTTCACATTTACGCGGCACACCTGATTTACCAAAGTGTCGATGAGTGTTGCAATGGTATCGGGGTTTTGCCCAAAGATGCTGGCCTGCTGCCCGTAGTTCGACTCCACCACGTAGTCGAGCGGTTCATTAATATCGTCGAACGGAACAATGGGAACAATTGGTCCAAACTGCTCCTCGTAAAAAACCCTCATGTTCTTGTTTACAGGGAAAAGAACCGCAGGATAGAAGAATGAGCGGTTGAAGTATCCGCCAGATGGGTTTGCCACCTTCGCCCCTTTTGCCGTTGCATCAACAATCAACCCGGTTAAAAATTCCGACTTGTTGGGTTCCGGCAGCGGTGTAATCCCTACTCCAGCACTCCAAGGCATACCCAACTTTAGCTTGCCAACCTCCTCGCTGAAGCGCTTTACAAATGCATCGGCAATGCTTCGGTGCACAAAGAGAATTTTGAGAGCCGTGCAGCGCTGTCCATTGAATGAAAGTGAGCCGGTGATACACTCCTTCACCGCATTCTCAATATCGGCATCGGCCAATACAATGGCCGGGTTTTTGGCATCGAGACCAAGAATGCTCTTTAGTCGGTGTGGCTTGGGGTGCTGACTCTTTAAAATATCGGCAACTCGGCTGGTACCAATAAACGCCAGCACATCAACCCTACCCGACTTCATAAGAGGGGTAATAATCTGCTTGCCATCACCATAAATGGTGTTCACCACACCTTTTGGGAATGCCTTTTGGAAGGCAGTTATCAACGGTCGATGCAGCAGCACACCCATTCGTGGAGGCTTAAATATCACCGTGTTCCCCATGATAAGCGCGGGGATGAGCGTAGTAAAAGTTTCGTTGAGCGGGTAGTTGAACGGTCCCATGGAGAGCACCACCCCAAGTGGTGCGCGACGAACCTGAGCAATCACTTGCTGCGTGATTACAAAGCGGGAAGAGTCCCTATCAAGATTCTTAACTGCATCAATGGTATCGAGAATATAATCAATTGTTCTGTCGAACTCCTTAGCCGAATCGATGGCACTTTTTCCTATTTCCCACATGAGCAGCTTTACAATTTCGTCGCGCTGCTCCTTCATGTAGAAAACAAAATTCTTCATGCACGCTATGCGTTCCTCAATTCCCATGGAAGGCCACTCCCCTTTACCGGAGTTGTAGGCAGCAGTGGCAGCGTCAAGCGCCAGCATAGCCTCCTTCTCTCCCATCAATGGATAGCTGCCAATGTAGCTGTCAAATTCATTGCCCTTGCGAATTAGCACCGGGGAAAAAACTTTTTGGCTCTCCCCCTTCCAACTGAAAATCTCACCGTTGATGAGGTATTCCGATTGTTCCACCGGCGATTTTAGTCGGTATTGCTCAGGTATCTCCTCATTGGAAGGAAATATACTGTCAACTGTCTGTTTCATTATCACTATGTTTTGTCAACAAATATGAATACTCTGTATGTAGGTAGAAAATGCTACTTAGGAGAGCAAAGCTCCAGCGTGTGCGTAAGCAAATCTTTTCCATCAGGTTCTCCATGCCCCGGAACAACAATTTCCGCCGCTGGAAAACGAACTATAACGCGCCGAATGGAGTTGGGCCATGCAGCAAGGTCGGCATCGGCAGCATTACCAAGATTGTTGGTGTATAAATCTTTAACCAAACATCCGCCAAACAGCACTTTTACCGATGGCATCCAAACCACAATGTTATCAACGCTATGACCACCACCAGGAAAGTAGAGGAATAGCGGTGTTCCATTAAAATTCAGGTTAAGAGAGTCGGCAAAGGTAGTTTTAGCAATGGGAAGGCCCTCCTTCTTGCAGATGGCCAGCGTTTTACTCCCGTATATGGTTTCAACCCCATGAGCGTTAAGATAACCAAGGCCGCTCATACAGTCACTATGAAAATGGCCAGCAATGGCCTTCACCACTTTCACATGCAAGCTGTCATCAAGCCATCTACACAGCACCGATGTTAAGGAATCGTTCCAAGGTGTATCGATAAGCAAAGCCTCATTGCCAGAGATCACAACCAGCCCATTTGCCCCAACTCTGCCCCAACTAGGCACATTCATAAAACTTTGATGGAGATAGACTCCCGGTACCAGCGCCCTAATTTGGATGTCGTTCCCTATATGGTAAACATCCTTAGCAGCAGACTCCTGAGCAAGCAAAGTGCCTTGGAACCAGCCGATGGCAACAATCAAAATAGAAATAACCTGCTTCATATGGTTGAGAATAGAAAGGAGGTGAAAACACCTCCTTTTATCGGTTACCTAAGTAATAAAATGCGTTGACTAGAATCCAGCCATTAACTTTTCCAACTTGGCTTGCACGTTTGCATTAACGGGAACCAAGGGCAAACGAAGTATATTTTTCACCACGCCCCTTGTTGCAAGAGCGGCCTTAACTCCTCCTGGATTTCCATCCATAAATAGCGCATCGATCAGCTCTACCAACTTGTAATGCAGCTGCTTTGCCTTGCCATATTCGCCAGCTAAGGCAAACCTTACCATATCCGAGAATTCGCGTGGAAGGCAGTTACCCACCACCGAAATTACGCCATCGAGACCAAGGGCAATCTGGGGAAGAGCCAAACCGTCATCGCCGGAAAGAACTTTAAAATCGGCGGGTTTATCACGCAGGATGTAGGATTGCTGATTCAGATTTCCAGAAGCTTCCTTAACTGCCACAATGTTTTTAAAATCGTGAGCTAGGCGCAAAGTCGTTTCGGCAGAGAGGTTAATGCCCGTTCTCCCCGGAACGTTGTACATAATGATAGGAAGAGGCGATTCACCTGCCAATGCCTTAAAATGCTCGTATAGTCCTTGCTGCGTTGGCTTATTGTAGAATGGAGTTACCGATAAAATGGCATCAACACCGGAAAGGTCGAAGGACTTCATGGTTTTGGCTACCTCCATGGTGTTATTACCGCCAATTCCAACAACCACGGGCAGCTTACCTCCATTTTGCTCCACAACAAATCGTACAACCTTGTGTCGCTCCTCTGCCGATAGTGTGGCTGCCTCTCCCGTTGTTCCCAAAACAACTAGAAATTCAACGCCTCCATCAGTAATATAGTTGGTGAGCTTTTTCAGGCTCTCAAAATCGATACTTTTGTCAGGGTTGAAAGGGGTCACCATAGCCACCCCTGTTCCAAAGAACTTCTTCATAGAAATGCTATTTACGTTTCAACAATTGAAAGCAAGTTGAGCAAAAACAGACTTGCTTGTAAGCCATCTTGTATAGGAGAATGAGGTAATTAATTTGTTGCTAAACCATACTTAGTATCGCCATCATTTTCATGAGCCACTTGGTAGTGACGGTTATTAATGGCCATCAGGTAATGTTTTGCCTGCTCAATAATAAAGGAGAGGCTCTCCGACTCCTTAACCGAGAGGATAAAATCGAAAGGGCTATGAAAGTAGTTTTGAAAGCCCACCTTGAAGCTCGAATGCGAGAGCGCAACCACACCCCGCACCGGCATTAGCTCTCTGCGGGTAAAATCGATGAGAATATCCAAACGAATATCGGTAAATTCAGTAACCTGCTGGCTTTTAGGTATTCCATTCCACCTTAGCTCCTTCTGTGAAAAGAAACCAATGGTGGGATGCTGCTCCAACCCAACGGTTAACTCCTTCATGTCCACATATCCAATGGCGTGAACATCAAGATTTCGCTTCTTCAGGTATTGCATAAATTCCTTAATCTCCTCCGGCACACCGGTAACGGAGCCTTCAAAAACGATACCTACCTTACGAGCAGTATCCAGGTTGTAGATAAACTTCTTTCTATTTACCTTTTTCTCCAGAGCATCAATGCCCCTTAAACCGGACCTGTACCTTAAATTGTTGAACATGTTCTTAATTTATCAAATTAAAA
This sequence comes from Williamwhitmania sp., assembly GCA_035529935.1. NCBI lineage: Bacteria > Pseudomonadati > Bacteroidota > Bacteroidia > Bacteroidales > Williamwhitmaniaceae > Williamwhitmania > Williamwhitmania sp. The sequence continues at coordinate 10,675 of DATKVT010000206.1, forward strand.
AACTCATCTTCCGAGATAATGGTTACCCCAAGTTCAGTGGCTTTCTTCAGTTTGGCTGGTCCAATCTTTTCACCAGCCACAAGATAGCTAAGGTTTCCACTCACCGAAGCTAAATTCTTACCACCATGTTTTTCAATCAACTCCTTGAGATCTTCTCTCGAAATAGATTGAAAAGAGCCTGAGATTACAAAGGTATAACCTTTCAGCTTCTGAGAAATAGTTTCGTCCACCTTTTGAGGAAGGTTCATCTGTAATCCTGCTAATTTTAGCTTTTCAACCAAAATCAATGCCCTTTCGTCGGTAAAAAACTGACGAATGCTGCCGGCAATTCGTTCGCCAACCTCATCTACAGAACAAAGTTCGTCAAACGGAGCCATCTCAAGTGCCTCAATACTTCGAAAATGCTCTGCCAACTTTTTAGCCGTTGTTTTTCCCACATAACGAATTCCTAATGCAAAGAGAACACGAGTAAATTGAACTGTTTTAGAAACAGTTAGGCTAGCCAATATGTTTTGTGCCGATTTTTCGCCCAGTCGTTCGAGTGGCACTAGCTGCTCCATTGTAAGATTGTATAAATCGGCTGGGGTGGTTATCAAGTTTTGCCTATAAAGCAGATCGATGGTCTCTTCACCCAAACCGTCGATATTCATGGCATCGCGGCTAATGAAGTGAACCATGCGGCCAACAATCTGCGGTGGACATCCTTGATCGTTGGGGCAAAAGTGGCGAGCCTCATCCTCGGGCCGAACTAGCTCGGTGCCACACTCGGGACAGTGGGTTAAAAACTCAACAGGAGCAGTAGAAATCGAACGTTTTGAAATATCAACTCCAACAATCTTTGGAATAATCTCACCTCCCTTTTCCACAATTACCGTATCACCCATGTGCAAGTCGAGCAGCTTAATCTGATCCTGATTGTGGAGCGATGCACGTTTCACAGTTGTTCCGGCCAGATAAACAGGTTCAAGATTCGCAACGGGCGTAACGGCTCCCGTTCGTCCAACCTGAAAATCAACAGATAGTAGCCGTGTGTATGCCTGTTCTGCCTTAAACTTGTATGCAATTGCCCATCGTGGTATTTTAGCCGTAAATCCCAGCTGCTCTTGCTGGCTGTATGAGTTCACCTTTACAACCGCGCCATCGGTATCGAATGGCAATTCCTTGCGGGCAATATCCCAGTGATGAATGAATTCAAATACCTCCTCTATCGATCTACATTTTTTGCTCTGCTCCGATATCTTAAAACCCCACTCCCGAGCCTTTTCTAAATTCTCATAGTGCGATTCAAATGGAAGTTCCTCGCCCAGCACATAGTATAAAAAACAATCCAAACCACGACGAGCAACCTCTGCAGAGTTCTGTAACTTGAGCGTCCCTGCTGCAGCATTCCGTGGGTTGGCAAACGGCTGCTCACCCTTAGCTGCCCTAACATCATTCATCTTCTGAAATGCTTTATGGGTTAAAATCACCTCTCCACGCATTTCAAAATCGGCAGGATAATCGCTACCCTTCAGCTTAAGCGGAATGGACCTAATGGTTTTTACGTTTGCCGTAACATCGTCGCCACGAACTCCGTCGCCACGGGTAACCGCCTGAACCAGTATGCCGTTTTTATAGATTAGATTTATGGCTGTACCATCAAATTTTAGCTCACATACGTATTCCGGTGTTTCGTTCACCAGCAGCTTTCTAACCCGCTGGTCGAAGTCACGGAGTTCATCCTCCGAATAGGTGTTCCCCAACGAAAGCATGGGATAGCGATGCTCCACCTGCACAAACTCAGCCGACAGGTCGCTTCCAACCCGCTGACTTGGTGATGATGGATCAAAAAACTCAGGATAACGGGTTTCCAAGCCTATCAGCTCCAGCATCAGCACATCGTACTCAAAATCGGATATGGTGGGATTGGCCTTTATGTAGTAGCTATAGTTGTGCTCATCGAGCGATTTACGCAGCAGTTCAATTCGTTGCTTAGCTTCTTCGCGGGTCATACATCTATTGAATTTGCACTAAAGATACGAAGATGAAAGGAAATATCGAATAATACGAAAATTGAAAAAAGTGTCGTCAGTGCGTGACCTGAAGATCATCTAAATCTACACTGTTGATTTTCACCATGCCTTGCGAGGCAAAACGCTTGCGAAGGAAAAAATTGTCCATAAAAAAACCGGATGGAATACCCACCCGGCCATTATAAATAACGCTATGAAATTAATTGCTAAAATAGGCGCTGTTAGGACCAATGCCAACGGTATAACTCTTTATAAATGTTCCATCAGAAGTGTAACGGTTCATGGTTCCCGGCTGGGTGAAGGTTGGGGCAAGCAAACCAATAATCTCACCGTTGGATGGATTCACCGAAAAGCCGTAGAAGCTATCGTTGATGAGGGGTGTCGACATGGTGGTGGTGGCATCGATGGAAAAAGAAAATATTCCTGCAATAGTGTAATCGCCACCATAGTAAAGCACATCGCCACTAGGATTCACAGCCAAGTGCGCAGGGTGATATGTGGCACCAAGGGTTATTGAAAACTCAATTTGATTAGTGGATGGATTAATACGTTCCAGCATCGATGGCGTTTCCGAAACCACGTTGTAGTTGACGTCATACACAATGTTTCCGGCGCAAAGCACCCATAACTTACCATTCTTATCGAGAACCATATCCTTGGGGTTATCGCCCACCGTAATGGTTGCATCCACAACATCGGTTTGGGTATTAACTACCGAAATGGTATTATCAGTTCCCCAGCCACCGCTATTGGCAACAAACAGCTTCTGCGAAGCGATTACCATCTTCTCGGGGCCAGTGCCCACTTTTATAGTGTTGCTAATGGAGTTGGTTGCCACATCAATAATTGCCACATGACCCCCATCGCCCCAAAGCGAAACGTAGGCTTTTGAACTCGAAAGCGCAGTCACGTATCGTGGACTAGAAATATTCTCGATGGTAGCAACCTCCTTACAGCTTGAGGCATTTACAATCTCAATCTTATTGGAACCATTGAGCACCAAGAAAGCCTTGTCGCCTGCAAATCCAATGCTCTGAAAGACATCGCCAAGCGGACGGTTATTCACTTTTTTAAACACCTCATTTACAACATTATCGCCCGATGGATAGTAGAGCGAAAGTGTTGCATTCGACGAGCCAAAGGCACCCTCGTTGGCAATGGCAATACTGTTGCTGAAGGGATAAGCAACACTACTTTGGGAACTATCCTTTTGGCACGAAGCAAAGGAAAATGCTGCCAATACTCCAAGGCCTAGCAACAGCTTTTGGGTAAGCGTTCGATTTTTCATTCTGTAAAGTGTTAGGATTAAGTTATTTTGTAAAATTGATACCAATTCCAAACTCAAAATATCGCAGTGGCATAGGGTAGTTGTTCATTACCTGATACTCCGTGTTCCAAATATTATCTATCCGCATAAAGGATCGAATGTTGAAATCGTGCTCTCTAAACTCTTTTTCAACCATTAGGCTGGCCACGGTGTATGCATCCACGTAGTCCACATTTGCATCGTTAATAAATCTTCTACCCGAAAAGTGCTGCGAATACTTTATCCGGAAACCGGAATATTCAGCAAACAGTGACGATGTTCCGCTATACTTCGGGACATAAGGAAGTTGATTTCCCCTGGTGACTCCGCTGTTGGAGGTGGTAACATTGTATGAGAAAGCGCCCTCCCCACCAACATTCAACTTTCCCATTCTATGCGAAACAGATAGCTGCATCTCACCGCCACGCGACCACACTTTGTTGATGTTCATTGGACTCCACTTACCACCAGCCACTGGCATCCATATTATCCAATCGTCGACATGGCTATTGAAGGCATTTACCACAAATCGGAAAGTCGTGCGGTTTAGCAAGGTGTTAACCTCCAATCCGGCATCGGAAGAATACCCTTTTTCTGGCTGTAGATCGGGGTTACCCCAGCTGGACCAGAACAGCTCGTTGAAGGTTGGAAGCCGGTATATTTTAGAGATGCTAGCACGTAGAGCAATGGATTTCATCGGCTTTACCCTAACACCTGCACTCCAAGTAAACGGGTTTTGTTCGCTACTAACGATCTCCTCCCTAATACTTGCAAAACCTTCAAGGTAATGAGTGTTAAACCTGTAAGCCATCCGACCTGCTCCTCTATCTCGTGTTGGTCGTCCAGCATAGTTGGTCGATTTAGCCTGCTCGTTTATGTATATTAAACCCGTTTCAATTGAGCCCACCTTTCCCAAGTCATAAGTTCCCTCTGCTTCGCTTGTAATTACATAAAACTTGTGGTTAGAATGCTCCACACCCGGATTGTCGTAAATATTCTGATCGTAGAAGTAGCCTCCCTTAACGGTAGTGGTGAACTTTCCCGCAACAGCATTCCACACCAATGCATTTCTTAACGATGTCCACTTGAGCGATTCGTGGTTAGTGTAGGCCCCCATCATGGGCTGAGGTCGTGAAAAGTTATTCTGGTACCAAACCGAAGCCGCAATCGACTGGTTCGGCTTGATGCGGTAAGCCAGATTTTGCATTATACCGGTGGAAGCAGAGTTTGCATTTACTTGGTGCTCATAAGGCTTCCCGATTTTTGCAGTATTGTGAAAAAGAAAATCGTTCTTGGCCTCTGTGTAGAACACCCGAGTTTGGGAACTCATCCTTTTAAAACCAGCGGAAACATTCGCTCCAGTAAACCACTTGCCGAAGCTACCGTAAGTTTGAAGCAGCGAAAAATTGATGCCTTGAGCAGTATCGGGTTTGCTCTCCAGATGAATTACCCCACCAAGCGCACCGCTGCCAAAAAGAGCGCCGTTGCCTCCATACTGTATGCTCACTTGGTCAAAAAAGGAGGTTGGGAGAATGGCAAGGTTAACTCCGCCATCCATAGGGCTTTGGATGTTGAAGCCATTCCATAGCACAGCGGTATGATCGGCCCCAAGCCCACGAATGGAGGCGCTGCTTACCCCTCCTGGACCATAGGTATTCACCACTATTCCACCCTGACTTGCAAGCAGCTGGTCGAGCTGAGCTTGCGCATAATCCTTAATATCCTTGGTGAAAATTGGCTGAACGCTAAGCTCGCGCGAGTAACGTTGTAACCGATTTTGAATCACCACCTCCTTTAAGGTGACGGCGGTGTCTACCACCTCCTTGTCGGGAACAGGCGGCCCCGGATGAATACCGGAAAGAGCAGAAAAAAGAAATACTTCAACTAACATGCGTTACAAATGATTAAAATCGTTAAGATTCAATCATTTATAACCTGCGGATTAAAACAAAAAGTGATAATGTAACGAAATTACATTGAGCTTTTTATCCGAAAGCTATAAATGTGCATTCGTTGGCAGGTCTTCTGACTTTCTCTCTCTTGCTGGCCTTCCCGTTCATTCAAAATTGGAACAGTGGCATTTGGATGGTAGCAAAAGTTTTAATAGAGATTACAGCAGCGGTAACTGCTCAGGATTTACACCTGATTCCCTCTTCGCTCCACATAACATGGAGAACCAAACTGAGTCAAAAGTAATTTATTTTATGTCACCCGCAATCGTTGCAAGGCATATTTTTAAACATGAACTTACGTTATACTTTCATAAACGCGCAGAACATTTTACACATAAAGCCATACAGGTTTAACCGAAGATTTTAACTTTGTGCCTGTCACATCTCAATTCAGACCATTGGAAGAAACAAGGCCAAAAGAGCACAAGCAAGTCATCTACAGGTTTAAGGCGCTGCTAAAAGCAGGTGAACATATTCTCGAAAAGAACGATGTTCAGCTGATTAAGGAGGCTTATAAGCTAGCGGCTGAAACTCACCAAAATATGCGGCGCAGCTCCGGGGAGCCATACCTATTTCACCCTGTTGCCGTAGCGCGTATTGTGCTTGAAGAGATTGGACTTGGGGCAACATCGGTTATTGCGGCGCTGCTCCACGACACTACCCGCTTTGGAGGCATTCCAATTATTGAGATTGAGAAGAGGTTTGGTAAAGATGTTGCAAGTATTATCAATAGCCTTAACCGTATTGCTGCAATCAACCATTCAAAGGACATCGATCAGAGCGAAAACTACCGCAACCTTATTATCTCCATTTCGGAGGATATTCGGGTGATCCTTATCAAGTTGGCCGACCGCCTCGAGATTATGCGATCGCTCAACCATTTCCCCAAGGAGCAGCAGGTTGCCAAAGCGCGTGAAACCTTTAACCTATATGCTCCGCTAGCCCACAAGCTTGGTCTCTACAAGGTGAAAAGCGAGATGGAAGACCTCTCCATGAAGTTCACCGAAAATGAGGAATACAAATCCATCATAAAGAAATTAAGAAATACCACTGCTGTCCGAAATAAGTTCATTCGGGAGTTTATGGAGCCAATTGAGCAAAAGCTGATTGCAGAAAATTTCGACTTCGAAATAAAGGGGAGGACCAAATCGGTATTCTCCATTTGGAAAAAAATCCAGAAGCAGAATGTTCCATTCGAAAAGGTTTACGACGTTTTTGCCATCCGCATTATTCTAAACTCACCTTTGGAAAGAGAGAAAATCGACTGCTGGCGTGCATATTCAATGGTTACCGACCGCTATATCCCCAATCCTGACCGTCTGCGCGACTGGATTTCGGTTCCTAAGTCAAACGGCTACGAATCACTCCATACCACGGTAATTGGGCCGGACGGAAGATGGGTGGAGGTGCAGATACGCTCCCGCCGCATGGACGACATTGCAGAGCGCGGACTTGCAGCACACTGGCGTTACAAAGGCATTCGACAGGAAGCTGGCATTGATGAGTGGCTCTCACAAATTCGGAATATCATCGAAACACCCGACATCTCACCCGAGGAGATGGTGAGTTCTTTTAAGCTAAACCTGCACAGCAAGGAGATATTTGTGTTTACTCCAAACGGCGACCTCAAGAAGCTACCCGTTGGATCCACCGTGCTCGATTTTGCCTTTGAAATTCATAGCAACGTTGGCTACCACTGCGTTGGCGCAAAGGTAAACCAGAAAAATGCCACCATTCGTGACGAACTAAAAAATGGTGATCTGGTGGAGGTTACCATCTCCAAGAACCAAAAGCCAAAGAAGGATTGGCTCAGCTTTGTGGTTACCTCCAAGGCGAAGTCAAAAATAAAGCAAAGCCTCAAGGAGAATGTGCTGCAGCTTGCCAACCTTGGCAAGGAGATGCTGGAGCGAAGGCTTAAAAATTGGAAACTCAACCTCGACGATGAGGTGGTGAACAGGCTGATAAAACATTTTAAAATAAAGGACGCCACCGACCTCTATACCGCCATTTTCCAAGAAAAGATTGATCTCGGTGCCATTAAATCACTGCTGAGCGCCGATGAGGAGAAAAAGGCAGAGCCTACTCCACCTGCTGCAAAAAAGGTTTATGAGCACCACCATCCTAAGTTCAACGATTATTTAATTATCGATGAGCGTCTCGATAGCATTGACTACAAGTTGGCCAAGTGCTGCAACCCGATCCCTGGCGACGATATTTTTGGCTTTGTCACCATAAGCGAGGGTATTAAGGTACACCGTAGCAGCTGTCCAAATGCCAGCAGGCTCAGGGAACGCTACTCTTACCGCATCTTAAACGCTAAGTGGCGTGACCAAGAGGACTCAGGTGCCTTTCAAGTCACCATTAAGATTGTGGGCTACGATGAGCTGGGTATAGTAAACCGTATTTCTGAGGTTGTTTCCAAGGAGATGCAGCTCAACATGCGCGCCATTGCCATTGAATCCAAGGGCTCCAGCTTCGTTGGTACTCTTAAAGTGTTTATAGAGCACTCCAGCCAGCTGGGCAATCTACTCAGCAGACTTCAAAAAATTAAGGGAATTCAGCGAGCCATTCGGGTGAATAGGTAGGTTGAGGAGTTGTGAGTTGTGAGTTGTGAGTTGTGAGTTGTGAGTTGTGAGTTGTGAGTTGTGAGTCCGAGCGCAGCGGAGATCCCGATTTTTCGGGGTTGTGTTTCTAATTTGTCTACGGCGAACTCCCTTCGGTCGGTTCTAGCTTCTAGTTTCTAATTTCTCATAAGTGTATTCTGTCCTTCTAAAACATAGGCAACGACTGAGTATATCCAGAGAAGCCTATTCAATTAAATGAATTACCAATGAGACTTGCAAATCGATAGCGCTTAATGTCAATAAAAAACGGTTAAAACGAAAATTTACTGAACGTTGGCAAATACTAAAGGATTGATAGAATACCAATAATAATTACGATTAGACACCATGATGTCGGAAAGAGAATCGAAAAAAAAGTGGGAATTATTGTCTTAGTGATTTACGAAAATGAGTAGACTAATTAGACTCCATTTAATAAGTAAAGGATTACGCCATAATGGCATAACCTTAATTTTGGCATCATATTTGTCAAATTCAAAAAAACAAAGCAAAATGAACTTATAGACTACCCATCTCTAAGTTCATAATTTTGTTCAAAGGTAAGAAGTTTAAAATTGTATACAAGGGTAAGGTGAAATAATAGCATAAAAAAATAAGCTTAGGGAATAAACCCTAACATATCCTACTTATTAATAATTATCTAAACATTATAATACTAATATGGTTAATATAACTTTAAACGAAGTAGAGGTAACTTACCTCTTAAAACAACGTCCTGAAACAAAGAAAAACGGTGGTTTTCAAGAACTATTTGTGATACTTCAGGAAAGGTTTGATTATTCAACCAGTACCTTAACTCTTGACAATGATTTAACGGAACGAATTGTCAGATATAAAGGCAATTATGGCACTGGTGGATACCAATCAAGGCTAAGAAAAATATTCGGTAGAACATTATTGGCCTAACTCGTAAATTGAGTAATGATATGATGATATTTCCATTCCTGATTATTCCTTAAAATTATATCTGAAAAGGTTTATTCTGGAGATTAACAATGAAAAAGGAGTCTTAACTATAAGACTCCTTTTTCATTTAAGGTATAGTGTTGTAAATTATTCTTGTAATAAACCTAAAGTATATGTTTCCAATATTCATCAAAAACGCCCAACTCAAATATAAGTAAAACAATCTCTTGACTTTAGCAAAAAACAGTATCTTCAACGCAGCATACTACTACACTCACTATCAACCTTAGCATAAAGATGAAAAGATATTTGATTGTTTTGGGGTTCTGTATTACAGCAATTTCCACTTTTGCCCAGCAACCTGCTTCCGATTTTGTTCAGTATGTAAAGCCGTTAACCGGAACAAAAAACATGGGGCACACCTACCCCGGCGCAACCGTTCCATTTGGAATGGTGCAGCTCAGCCCCGATACTGACACCATTAGCTACGAAGCTGGTGGAAAGTATAATCCCAATGTTTACCGCTACTGTGCAGGATATCAGTATTCCGACTCTACCATAGTTGGGTTTAGCCATACGCACTTCAGCGGCACAGGACACTCCGACCTTGGCGATTTTCTCATTATGCCTACGGTAGGGGCATTACACCTCAATCCGGGAACAGCGGAGAATCCATCGACGGGCTATCGCTCACGATACAGCCATGCCACCGAGGTAGCCATTCCCGACTACTACAAGGTGGAACTTGCCGATTACGGAATAAAGGCAGAGTTAACAGCAACTACCCGCGTTGGCTTCCATCGATACACATTCCCCAAAACTGCCGATGCGCACGTAATCCTCGACCTCATCCACGGTATTTACAACTACCCTGGAAAAGATGTTTGGACCTTTGTAAGGGTAGAAAACGATACGTTGGTTACCGGTTATCGGCAAACAACCGGCTGGGCAAGAACCCGAACGCTCTACTTCGCCATGGTCTTCTCCCGTCCCATCAAGGAGTATGGTCAACAGAAGCTGGACAAGTCAGTCTACCGAGGATTTTGGCGCAAGTTTGACGAGACCAAAAATTTCCCTGAAATGGCTGGTAGAGATGTTCGCCTCTACTTCAACTTCGACACTAGAGAGAAACAAATGGTTCAGATTAAGTTTGCCATATCGTCGGTAAGCACCGAAGGCGCCCTTGCAAATCTTAAGGCAGAAACTCCGGGCTGGGATTTCGATGCCGTGGTAAAGCAAGGTCAGGATGATTGGAATCAAGAGCTAGGTAAGGTGCAAGCACAGTTTATCAACAATAAGGATAAAGAAACCTTCTACACCTCACTTTACCATGCTTTTTTGAGTCCAACTGTCTATTCCGATGTGGATGGACGCTATCGAGGGCTAGACCAAAATAACCACAAAGCCCAAGGCTTTACTGACTACACCACCTTCTCGGTTTGGGACACCTATCGGGCGCTACATCCGCTGTTCAACCTACTGCAACCTGCCCGGAACAGAGATATGATTCAATCGATGCTGGCGCACTACAACCAAAGCGTTCACAAGATGCTGCCCATATGGTCAAACTCCGCCAACGAAGATTGGTGCATGACTGGCTACCACAGCGTTGCCGTAATTGCCGATGCCTACGTTAAAAACAACCTACCAGTTGACCCAGCCGTAGCCCTGGAAGTGTGCGTAACCACAGCCAATCATCGAAGCTACGATGGATTGGGATATTACATCGACCTTGGCTATGTTCCGGAAGACAAAAATTCTTCCTCCGTATCCAAAACGTTGGAATACGCCTATGACGACTGGTGTATTGCACAAATGGCCCACAAGGTAGGCAATGCTTCGATTGAGAAGGAGTTTTTGCACCGTTCCGAAAACTTCAAAAACGTGTTCGACACCACCATTGGTTTTACTCGGCCACGACTTTCGTCGGGAGCATGGAAGGCCAACTTCGATGCACTGAAAACCGATGGAGAGGGCTTTGTAGAAGGAAATTCCTGGAACTACAGCCTATTCATTCCACATCAACCCAAGGAGTTGATCTCCCTCATGGGCGGAAAAAAGAGGTTGGGTGAACACTTGGATACGCTCTTCACCATGACCATGGACGACAAGTATTTTGCAGAAACCGAAGACATCACCCGCGATGGTATGATGGGTGGCTACATTCAGGGGAATGAACCGGGACACCACATCCCCTACCTTTACAATTGGAGCGACCGTCCGTGGAAAACGCAGGAGCGGGTTAGAGCCATTCTGGAAACAATGTATGGTAACACACCCGATGGCCTTTGCGGTAACGACGATTGCGGTCAGATGTCAGCTTGGTACATATTTGGAGCGCTGGGATTCTACCCCTTCTGCCCCGGAAGTGTAGAGTATGCCATAGGAAGTCCTCTGGTTAAGTCAGCTACCATTAAGTTAGAAAATGGGAAGACCATCAACATTGAGGCAGTGAACCAAAGCGAGAAAAACATCTATATACAAAAGGTTCTGCTTAACGGAAAAGAGCTGCACCGCCGATACCTACTCCACTCCGAGCTGGAGAGTGGTCCAAGCATACAATTCTACATGGGTGCCAAGCCCAACAAAAAGTGGTAAACAAAACGAAAAGGCGCTAGATATGGTCCAGCGCCTCTTTATATATTCAAATTCAAAACAGCCTACTTGGCAGCCAAGGTAGACACGTAATGGTAATGTGGTCCAAATCGTTCAAAAGCAGCTTTATCCAACGCTTCCCTATGGTCCGGATGGGCAATGCTGATAATCATTCGGGCACGCTCCTGCAACGATTTTCCATAAAGGTTAACGGCGCCATACTCCGTAACAAACCAGTGCATATTGGCGCGCGTGGTTACCACTCCAGCACCTAAGTTAAGCACCGAGGCAATCTTGCTAACGCCCTTGTTGGTCACGGAGGGCATGGCAATTATCGGCTTACCGCCCCTGGAACATGCGGCACCTCGAATAAAATCAATCTGTCCACCAACACCCGAGTAAAACTTGGTTCCCAGCGAATCTGCGCAAACCTGACCAGTGAGGTCTACCTGCAAGGCAGAGTTGATGGAGGTAACCTTTGGATTTTTGCTAATAAGGTCGATGGAGTTGGTGTAGCCCACATCCATCATCAGCACGCCCGGATTATCGTCGATAAAGTTATACACCTTTTTCGACCCCATAAGGAAGGTAGAAACAATCTTACCTCTATCAATATTCTTTTCAGCACCATTTACAACGCCCATCTCCACCAGCGGAAGCAAACCGTCGGAAAACATTTCGGTATGAATACCAAGATTCTTATGGTTTCCCAGCATCCCAAGCACAGCGTTGGGAATGGCCCCAATGCCCATCTGAATGGTTGCGCCATCCTCCACCAATCCGGCAACGTAGGTTCCTATGGCCTTCTCTATGGCATCGGGCTCTGCGGGTGCGGCTTCAATAAGTGGAGTGTTGTCCTCACAGAAAATGTCGATCATGCCCATGGGGATCATGGCATCGCCAAAGGCCCGAGGAACGTTGGGGTTGATAACGCCAATTACCTTATCGGCACATTCAACAGCTGCGAGTGTGCAATCGACCGAGGTGCCCAGCGATACATACCCATGCTTATCGGGAGGAGAAACCTGAACCATGGCCACGTTGACGTGCAGCACGTTGTCGCGAATCAACTTTTGCGTTTCGCTAAGGAAAACAGGAATGTAATCGGCAAATCCCTCCTGGGTGGCCTTACGAACGTTGTGACCCACAAAAAACGATTCAAGGAAAAAAGCACCCTCAAATTCAGCCTCCGCGTATGGTGCAGATCCTTCGGTGTGAAGGTGCTGTATTTTCACATCCCTCAGCTCACCGGCCCTGCCCCTATCACACATAGCCTTAATTAACTTCTGAGGGGCAAGAGCAACGCTGTGAATATGAATCCTGTCTCCTGACTTAATAACCTTTACAGCCTCCTCGGCCGAAACAAATCTTACTGGCTTGAGCATACAATATTTTATTAAATCCAACCAATTATCAGCAAACCACAAAAGGAAATCTCACAGTTAATGAAATAACAGTGTGCAAAGATATTTTAATTGAGGTATGAATATCCCGTAAATGCTGAAGAACATAATGTATTGGTGCTTTACAACCATACTGAATTTAGGTTGATTTCAGGCATAATTGTTGTAGATTTGTTAGTTGTTAAAAACTACGGTTGCCATGAAAAATGTCGCCTTGCTCCTTCTCCTATCAGCACTAAGTATTTCGGGGTACTCACAGCTAGTAGAGGATCTTCCTAGCCTTTACCAAGTTGATTCTACCCAACAAATAACTGCTGAACCGGCATTTATATCAGGTGTAAAACCCGTTACTCCATCAACGGCAACCAACAGCCCATTTAAGCCGGGGTTGCTCAAGAACGCACATGTTGGATTTGAACTGGGGACCGCATTCACCTCCTTTGGTGGTGGCAGGAACATGCTCTCCACCTACGTTGCCCCCAACATATCGTTCCAGCCAACGGACAGGCTGCAAATGTATGTAGGTGCCTATCTTGGGCACAACAACGCCAATGGCTTTAACAACAACGACGTAATTGTTGAGTCCTCCCCCACGGCCGCCTACACCGGCGCAAATTACTACCTCACCAACAGGGTTAATCTTTATGGTAACAGCATGTACGGCAGGGGCGGCTACACTGCCTACCCTTACGGCGTTAACAACGACTTTAAGAGCATTTCGGTGGGTTTTAGCTACAAGGTAACGCCACGCACCACCGTATCGGCACAATTTCAGTGGTCCACCGGACTGCCGCCATACGGCACCAACTACTGGACTGGACCATTTCAGGGCTACGGAACCCCTTTCGATAATCCAGCTTTAGGAACCGCAACCGGTAGTCCACTTAAGTAGCAGCAATACGACCATGCATTTCTTAATAAGTAAGGGGTACCTGCTAATCGAAGACTGAGAGGCACACTCCCACATTTTAGTATAGCCTTATTTGGTTGGATATTTAAACTATAAGCAGAGGCGGTTAAGCATGAGCCAACACCTTTGGGGTAGATGGGGACAAGTGCGGCTGGGTTCACAGCGCCTCTGCAATAAACCCCAGCAATGGATGGTCGTAATGGCTGTCCATTGTTTTTTTTGAACAGTCAGGGGGTGA
>DATKVT010000207.1 GCA_035529935.1 Williamwhitmania sp.
GTGCTGTTTGGATCCCAACTCTCCGAGAAATCGCATCAGGACTCCGACTATGACATCCTGATAATTTTAAAGCAAAAACCTGACTGGAGGTTTCAAAAAGAGATTTCAGATCTCTGCTATGAAATTGATCTCAAGTATGGAATTACTACCGATACGCACATCTTAAGCGAGACAGAGCTTAATTCACCAAGGGGAAAACAGCCAATTTTTGCTAATGCACTTTCGAAAGGATACCATGCATGATTGACGACCAAAATCGAAAACTCCTTATAGACTTTAGGATTCATCAAGCTAAAGAAACCATTGAATTAGCACAGTTCTTGATCAATGCCAACAAGTTGGAGGTTTCGGTCAATAGAATATATTATGGCATGTATTACGCATTAACGGCGTTGGCATTAAAGCACAATTTTGAAACTTCAAAACATGCTCAACTAATTGGATGGTTTAACAAGGAATTTGTAGCGCCTGGTTTGATTGATCAAAAATTCGGCAAGATTCTAAGAAATGCGTTTCAAAATCGGACAAAGGGCGATTATGATGCTTTTATTGAATTCACACTGCCCGAAGTTGAGGATATGCTACGAGATATGATTTCATTTATCGAGGCTGTAGAATCGATTCTCTAACCATTGTACCTGATTAAACCAATACCCATTGAGCTCCCCTCCTTCATTACTTATATCTAAAAGTTCATACTTTAGAAATGACAATTAGGATATGATGATAACCTCAAAAGAGAAGAATATACAAAATGGACAGGCGAATCTCGTTGACAAAAAATCAATTCTTTGGACGATTATAATTCTTATCGCGTTCGTATTACTTGGCTATTGGGGAATGTACTCAAAATCGGAAGATCCAAACTATGTGGCAAAACTTACAATGCAAACAGAGGGACTAGTTTATTCCATTGAGAGTATGGAAGTTGGAACGCAAGGCTGGCGAGGTTTTACAACTACCATAATTGGATATAAGATTAAATATCGTTATAAAATTGATGGCAAATCATACGCGAATGAACAAATCATAAATAACAAAATTGGAAATTTAGACGATATAAAAACCTTCAGGGAGAACCTAAACAAATGGATTTTTGTAGTTAAATACTCCAAAACCGATCCAAATATTAGTTACCTGACGACTGAACAAAACAACACAAACTAATCTGCTTATATCTAAAAAAAACCGAACCGCTGCCACAAGGGCAACAATTCGGTTTGGAGAAACAAAAAGATATATTTTTCAGGAACGACCTGCACCAATTCCCTTTCTAACAATACAACCGCACAACTCCGTACTTCCAACTTTTTCTTCGGTCTTCCATCTCCTGTCTTTTTGGTAACTCGTAACTCTTCAGTCACTTGTCACTTTAAGAGCTTATAGCTCAAACTACCGTTAGGGCAAACGGAAACGCAGCCAAGACATTTGGAACAGGCGTAGGCATTGCCTGGGCTCTTTTTCCCCGGCTTGTAGAGACTGAACTTTGCTGGCTCCAGCGCCGCAATGTAGCACTCCCTATCGCAAATTCCACAGCTTCTGCAGGTATCGGCGTTCACCTTTATTTTCATCAGCGACAGGCGGTTCATTAACCCCTGCATCCACGCAATGGGACAGCCAATCTTGTGATACTGATACATCTGCTTGAACTTCTGGTCGGAGTTCATGCCCATCATTAGCTCCATAAAAAAGCCAAGCGGACACATCCAGCGACAAAAAACCTTGCCGAAAATCATTCCCGTAATGGCTCCGGGAACAAGCAACCACCAAAGGGATATGTGATAGTGGCTTACAGCAATGTAGAGAGAAACCCCTATAACCGCCTGAATAATGGTCCGCTTGGAGACCAATAGCTTCAATAATTTCCGCATGAAAAATCGGTTAAAAGCAAACTGATTGGCAACGAACCCATCGGACATTTCCGTCCGACAGAATTACTTCACCTCACTAAGCTGTTTTAAAAGAAACTTCTTATCCTTTACGCCCACAAAGCGGTTAATCTCCTTGCCGTTTTTCAGCAGCACAAGCGTAGGTATGCTGCGCACCTTAAACTCGCCTGCCAACGGTTGGTTCTGATCAACATCCACCTTGCCAATGGTAATCTTACCATCCAGCTCATCAGCTAGCTCGTTGAGCACAGGCACCATCATTTTGCAGGGCATACACCAAGTTGCCCAAAAATCGACAAGGGTAACCCCACTCTTCACCTGCTGCTTAAAATTTGTTCCGGTCAGGGTCTTTATCTTGGTACTCGTAGGCACGTCGATCTTTTTCATGCGGCGAAGCGCAAAATAGAAGTAGCCCACCACTACTACAATAATTCCTAGGATAACTATCAACGTTGTTGACATAATGCTCTTTTTAAGTAGTGACTGCTATTTAACCTGCGATAGCTGCTGAATGAGAAACTCCTTGGTTTGAAGTCCCACAAAGCGTCCTATCTCCTTTCCATCCTTAAAAAGAATGAGGGTTGGAATACCGGAGATTTGAAACTGGGCAGCCAGCTGCTTGTTCTGTTCAACATCAACGTTTACCTTGGCAACGGTAACCTTACCATTTACCTCCTTGGCAACATCCTCAAGCACGGGAGCCATCATCCGACAGGGAGGACACCATGGTGCCCAGAAGTCTACCAGCGTAACGCCCGACTTGGTTTGCTCTGCAAAGGTCTTCACATCGAGGTGCTTAATGCCATCTTTGGAGGCAACCTCAGTGCTCTTCCCCGATTGCTGTGCACATCCTGCAAAAGCAATGGTTGTGGCAAACAAAAGGGTAGCAAAATATTTTGAAAGTCTCATTTACCTAATTTTTAAGTTTAAGCCGACTGCTTATGCTTGAGCTGATG
Source organism: Williamwhitmania sp. (assembly GCA_035529935.1). NCBI lineage: Bacteria > Pseudomonadati > Bacteroidota > Bacteroidia > Bacteroidales > Williamwhitmaniaceae > Williamwhitmania > Williamwhitmania sp. The sequence continues at coordinate 2,846 of DATKVT010000207.1, forward strand.
AATGTAGCCTGAGACAGCCAATGCGGCAACCGTGGCCTCACCCACTGCGGTGGTAACCTGACGGTAACGCTTGGCAATGCAATCGCCGGCAGCAAACACTCCGGGAATATCGGTGGCCATATCGGCATTTACCACGATCTCTCCGTATTTGTTAAGTGGCACCTTCCCCACCAAAAATTCGGTATTGGGAACATAGCCCACAAAAATGAAAACTCCATCGATGGCAAACTTCCTCTCGTCACCGGTAGTGAGGTTCTTAATTACAACCCCTTCCAACTTCTCATTTCCGTAGAACTCGGCAATGGTGCTTTCCATTACAAAGTTAATCTTCTCATTGGCCTCGGCCTCTCGCACGGCGTAGTCAAACGCTTGAAAATGGTCGAACTGGTGCACAACCGTTGCCTTGGTAACGTACTTGGTGAGCGAAACAGCCTCCTCCAGTGCAGAGTTACCTCCACCTACCACCACAATCTCCTTATCGGTAAAGAAGTCGCCATCGCAGGTAGCGCAGTATGAAATGCCCTTACCCTTAAACTCGTTCTCACCAGGAACATTCAAATTGCGTGGTCTTCCACCGGGGGTAAAAATCACGGCGTGGGCGGTAAAAACCTTGCCATCGGCCAACATAACCTGCTTCACCTCATCCTGCAGCTGCAGGTCGGCAATGGTTACGTTCGATTTGATTTCGCAGCCAAAAGTTTTGGCCTGCTTCTTCATGATGTTGGCCAGCTGAAAACCGCTAATGCTTTCCACTCCAGGATAGTTGGCTATCTCGTGAGTTAGAATCATTTGTCCGCCAACTGTGCCCTCATTCAGAATAAGCGTTTTCACCCTAGCACGGGACAGGTAGATGCCTGCCGTAAGTCCGGCAGGCCCTGCACCAATAACAATAGCGTCGAAATGATTATTGGCTTCCATGCTTATTACTTTGATGGTTTACCAAAATTTGCGTCGAGAATGGTGGTAACCTGATCCATATTCTGGATGCTGGAGGTTGCCTTTACCATCTTGCCATTCTTGTAGTAAACGGTAAAAGGGAGACCCATAAAACCACGGCACTCAGGAGCGTTGCGAATTACGTGTGACTCTGGGTGGTCAAACTCCATATCGGCGAATGCAACGTTGGTATACTGATCCTCGAGATCTTCCATAATACCGTAAACGGGAATACACATAGGTCCCATTCTTCCGCAGCAAATCATCACGTTCTCGTTCTCGTTGATAAACTTCTGGTGCGCTTCAGCGCTCTCAATGTGCTTTAAGTTTGTGTACAACATGGTATAAATTTTTAAAGGTTTTCTGTTTTTATGACCATCGCAAAATGGTCCTTATTGTTCGGCAGCAAAGGTATGGTGGGCGAATCAGAATTATTCGCTATTTCCACGTTCGTGCAACAGGCGCAGAGTTGAAATAGCACAACTTTTTTATTGAGGTAGATCGGGAAAGGAGTTAAACGGAAGTTAGTCGGGAGTTAGAGGAAGTTAGAGGAATTAAAAGAATGTAGAGACACACGATCGTGCGTCTCCTTTTTACCAGTAAAAGAGTTCCACAACCCGTAGGGGCGAAATGATTTTCGCCCTAAAACCATTCCAAGAACACGCATAGCCCACGGCTTTAGCCGTGGGTCAGAAGTTACACCACGAGCGAGCGGTGCACGCAGGAATGGTATAAAAATATACCTGCCAGCCATGCACCGCAACAACCGAATGGCTCAAAAACGGACTATGACCCCCACCAACCTCCCCCTAAAAGGGTGAGGCACTCTCTAGGTGAGGCAACGCTATTTTACAAACGTAAGAGGTTGTTGGGATGTTCCTCCCTCTGGCAGGGAAATGTCAGAACAAGGATTTAAATCCAATTCAGCGCAAACAAATAGTTCTGTAGAGACGGGATATTTTGTCCCAGAATACACACGTTTTTGTCATGAGAGTTTCCCCGTCCTTTAGGGCGGGGTTAATCAAAATCGTACCTGGCGAGAGCGGTGCACGGTAGTTCGGTGTAAAAATCTACCTGCGTTGCCTGCACCGCAATCACAAAAGAGTCTTTAATAGCACCTCAATTTTCAAAACTCGTCCGTCCACTGGCGGATTTCCAAATTTTCACAACAAAATTTGTTCAATGCCATCGCTTAACTTACATTTGAAAAGGCATGAATAGCTACAAGGAGAAATTTCAGGAGTTTCTAAACAAAAACTTCCTGCCGTAGCAGGTTTACCATGAAGAACAACGTTACTAGCTGGTTAAAAAAGCCCTTCCCCTTCTATGCAAACATGAGGGAGAAGATAACCATTCCGCTCTACATCGGGCTATCCATTGCGCTCATTCTGATACTCTTCAACCCATCGCGAAATGCAGAACATTTGCACATCCAGTCCTACAAAATTCTGGCCTATGTGTTTATTGCTTTCATTACCGCGGCCACGTTCAACACGGCGGTCCCACCCCTTTTTCCAGCGCTTTTCCATGTGGATAGGTGGAACATTGGAAAGATGATTGCCTTTACCGGGGTAAAGCTGCTTGCCATTGGCGCAGCCAACGCACTGTTTGCCTTTTATTTCGACAATCCCTCCGAAAACGAGCACTTCCTCCCATTCCTTTTGCAAGTGATTTACTACACCGTTATTGTTGCAGTAATCCCCGTTCTTCTGTTCATCTTCATACTGGAGAAACGGTTTTACAAGAAGCACTACCGCTTGGCATTGGCTGCCGATGAGCAAGTTCACCGCATGACAAAAGAACCGAAAAGCGACAAACAGTTTGCCCACGAGGCGCTCACCATTCCGCTTGCCGCCATCTGGTATCTGAAATCGGAAGGAAACTACACCACCTTTTGCTACGAAAAGGACGGTGAGGTAAAGAAAACACTTGTTAGAATTTTGCTGAAAGAGGTGGAGCAGCAGGTTGCCTCAAAAGACCTGGTAAGGTGCCACAAGTCCTACATGGTAAATCTAAAAATGGTTAGCAAGGTGGAGGGGAATGCTCGGCAGTGCTGCTTCCATCTAAAGAACCACAGCATCACCATTCCCATATCCCGAAGCCTCTCCAAATCGCTCAGCAGCGAGGTTGCACAAGAACGGTAGCAACCCCACATTCCCGTTCATCACAAATTCGTCCCACACATCACATCGCCCAGCAAGCGATTGATTTATGCCATAATATTGCTGGCGAATACCAACGCTAAATATTTTGGTCATGCTAAAAATCGTGCTTTTACTCCTTACAATCCTGCTTGAGCCAATGCCCCAAGCACAGGATAAAACCGCTACGCTAACCGTTGAAATCTCGGGGCTAAGAAACAGCAAGGGTAACCTCCTTGTACAGCTAACCGATGGAGTGGGCAAAAAGGTGGCAAACCAAAAGGCACAGGTGAATAACAGGCGAGCAACCTTTTGCTTCAGCAAGCTGGCAACCGGAACCTACGCCATCCGCTACTTCCACGATGCGAACGAGAATGACCTTCTCGACACCAACTGGATGGGAATGCCCACCGAAGATTATGGCTTTTCGAACAATGCCAAAGCCCTATTCGGCGCTCCGCCCATGAAGGAGAGAATATTTTCAGTAACTCGCGATACTACCGTAACTTTAACCATTGGCTAACCATAAAACCGCACTCAAAATGCAAAGCACCACAAAGCACTACCTCTCCTTTTTTGGTCTACCCATTGCCATTATTGTATTGGGAAACATTACCGTCAACCTGCTTCACAGCACACTAACCGTTTACACCTTCATTCCCGGAGTAATTGTCTACTGGGCTGCCACCATCGCAATTGTTTACCACGATACCCAAAAACGGAGCATCTCCATTTTCTCCTATCTAAAAGGAACAAGGATTAAGGTTTACTTGGTGGTTTTGAGCCTGCTGGTTGGACTTATTCCCCTTCCCATATTCATCCTATACCTAAAGAATTTGAACACTGCATTCCTAATTATTGTATGGATAGCGGTTGTCGTCATAAACCCGTTCTTCGAGGAGATTTTCTGGCGAGGCTACATGCTGGAGCACCGGGCAAAGATGCCGTTTATTGCCAAGGCATTATACTCCACTACACTGTTCACCCTCTCGCACGTTTTTATCTGGGGTGTTATTTCGCAGGTTATGCTCACCAAGGAACTCATCATCTCCGTGTTTGTCATGGGACTGGCGTGGGCGTTTATCTACCACAAAAGCAGAAGCATTGTGCTCCCCTACTTCTCCCACATGCTAGTGGATATCCTCAACCTCTCGGTGCTGGCCTTTATGAACCTGCTACCCGTTATAATGTAAATCGGCCTCTATAATTACATAATAGTTCATAAAACCATGAAGAAGATATTCTCCCTCAACGCCATGTCGCGGATAATCTTTCTGCTCCTCACCCCAATCTTTTTCCAGTATTTCGGCCTCGGGTTTATTTGGCACTCCATCTACTGGGGAGTAATCACCATGGTGGTGATTATTTGGTCTCTCTTCATACTGATATCGCCGCTGGTGGGAAGGATTGGCTGCGGCTGGTTTTGCTTCATGGGAACTGCATCCGACCTTTCGAGCCAGCACGCCATCTTCAAGACCAAGTGGAAGAAGCCCAAGATTTGGGTTAGAGCGCTAATCCTCATTCCCTTTTTTGCCTCGGCAACAGCATTCTACTTTATGAATACCGAGAGAGGAATAACGCACGGCTTTGCGGTAATCC
>DATKVT010000208.1 GCA_035529935.1 Williamwhitmania sp.
CCTTACGGTTACAAGGCTTGTGTTGAATAGCCTTCGGAGCTCCTTTTTCTCACCGTGCTTGGTAATTATTATGCCCATTGTGCTGATTTTTAAAATTTACCTTACCTTTATTGCCAGTTTCTATACAAAAACATAATGCAATAATAGAGAAATATATCTCAACTACAAAATAAATGGAGAAGAATATCTCACCCATTAAGCAGAGGATATTACTATATGCTGATTCTAAGCAATATAGTAAACGCAAATTATACCTAGATACAGGTATTGCTAATGGAGTATTTGATAAAACTTCTGGGCTAACAGAAGATAATATAGAGAGATTTATCTCCACCTACATAGACGTTAATCCAGAATGGCTGATAACCGGTAATGGAAATATGCTGAAGACCTCTATAACCAAATTCAATCACAAAAGTGATGATGGAAAAACAACCGATAGGGTTCCTTTATATAATATAGAAGCGGTGGCTGGAATAGTAGCCATTTTTGAGGATTTGCATAAGCAGGAGCCTATTGATTACATTGAAATACCTAACCTACCTGCCTGCGATGGGGCCGTATATGTCACGGGCGACTCCATGTATCCGCTGCTCAAGAGTGGTGATATTGTAGCCTATAAAGTGCTTAACGACAAAGCCAACCTATTTTGGGGAGAGATGTATCTACTGTCCATCCTACTTGAAGGAGACCAGTTTATAACCGTAAAGTATGTGCAGAAGAGCACGCAGGAAGGATGGATTAAGCTGGTAAGCCAAAATTCCCACCACCAGGAAAAGGAGATCCCATTCGATGCCATCAAGTTTGCCGCACTCGTTAAGGCCAGCATCCGAATCAACAGCATGGGGTAACACACCAGCACACGTTTTATTAATTGCCTTTACATCCTAATTCTATTACCACGCTGAATGTGTGTGCGTTCGTGTGTGGCGTTGTAAGTTAACGGCGTGTATTATGGGGGGTCGAATAGTGCAAATACTGCACTTTTTGCCACTTTTTAGAGCCGTATGGGGGTGTGAATGCATGTTGTAAATACCCTGAGTTGTCACTCCCATGGTCATTCCTAATGTCACTGCTGATTAAAATTGCCATCTTACCCTAAGTTACCCCATCTCAAAAAGGTCATAAAAAAAGCCCTCTAATAGAGGGCCGTTTTGTGGCATAAGTAACGCTTTGTAATACCAGTAAAGTAGGTAATAAGCCATGTTTTTACCGTTGCATTAAAGCATACTGTAGGTAACCATTATATCTACGTTTAAAAATTCAACCGCACTTAAACCAAAATCAATCAAGTTGCACAATTTGTTTTGGACAAAACTAGTGTTTAAATCCGCTGTCCCCTTTTATAATCAACACTCACATGCCAATCATGCACAATTCACTTCGTGCACAATTGGTTCTGGTGCCCCTACATGCCTATTTGTGAAATCTAAAATAGTATTACCTTCGATAAGGTTAAACAAAAATCAAAAACCTAAATAGGATGAAAAAACTTTTTGCCATCACGCTGGGATTGTTATTTGCGGTTTCGCTTTTTGCCCAGCCAAGTGCGAAAATTAACCTTGCACTAAATCTCGAGGTTGGAAAAACATACACCCTCAACCAGAAATCGACCCAAGACATTTCGCAGTTAATTATGGGAACAGAGCAGAATATTAAAACTGAAATTTCCGGGGTAAATACCTTTTTGGTAAAGGCTATGAGCGATTCTGGCTATACTGTGGAGTTGAGGTTTAAAAAAATGTTGTTCAAGATGACCTCAGCCATGATTAACATGGAGTTTAACTCGGAAAAACCCGTTGGCGAGGATGACATGTTTGGTCAGGTTATGCTCAGCTTTGTTAAGAATCCCTACACCATGGTTCTTTCCAAAACTGGCGAGGTTTTAGCTGTAAATGGGGTTGACGAGGCCATCGACAAAACTGTAAATGACCTTGACGTTCCCGATATGAGTAAGATGCAGATTAAGGCGAGCGTTAAAAATTCATTCGGTTCTGAAACGCTAAAGAGCAGCTTTGAAATTATTATGCGCTGTTATCCTGAGCAACCTGTGGCCGTTGGGGATACTTGGGAAAATACCGTTGACCTAAAAATGTTGGGGCGAACAATAAAGAATAACAGCTGGACGCTTAAAGCAATTGATGACGGTGAGGCAACCGTTCTGGGAAATGCAAAAATGGAGGCGGCAACATCCGATAAGCCTATCGTAATAAACGGGATGAATGCCCGTGCTAATTTAACTGGCACAGAGCAATCCACCTTTAAGCTAGATGTGAATACGGGCTGGATTACCACGGCAACTTCAACCTCCACCTACGAGGGCACCTTGGTAATTGAAAAGAATGCGCAGCTGCCCAACGACCTTGAAATTCCAATGAAGTTTACAACCATAAATAATTTCACGGCTACGGAGTAGTATCCAATGCCAAGAGTGTGATATGTAGAAAGGGGGCTTTTGCCCCCTTTCGTTATTTCGTCGTTTCTGTGGTAAATGCTGGTTGAACTCCGTGGCTATTCGAATTAAACCTTGAAGAGGATTAGTCTAGAGGCGCACGACCGTGCGTCTCTACACAATATTTGTTTGTCGATATTCTTTAACTTCTCTGACTTCCCTTTCGTGATTGCGGTGCTCGTTATGTGTGGTTCATTGAATAACGGGCGAGTGCGCACCGTCGCGCTTGGTGGGGGTTGACCCATGGCTAAAGCCATGGACTATCTCCTTTCTAGGGTTGTTCATTGGACGAAAAATATTTCGCCCCTACGGTTGGTGGAATTCTTTAACTTCTCTGACTTCTTCTAACTTCCTTTATCTTCTTCTTTAAATACTCATCAATGGCTTTGGCTGCGGTTCGACCTGCGCCCATGGCAAGAATAACCGTGGCTGCACCGGTAACCGCGTCGCCACCGGCAAAAACACCTTCACGCGTGGTTTGTCCACTCTCGTCGGCGATGAGGCACTGCCACTTATTGGAGTCTAGACCAGGCGTGGTGGCTGAAATTAGCGGATTTGGTGAGGTGCCTAACGACATTATTACCTCGTCAATCGCCATGTCGAACTCCGATCCTGCGATTTCGATTGGGCTCCTTCTACCGGAGGCATCGGGTTTTCCAAGCTCCATTTTTAGGCAGCGAATGCCTCTAACCCAACCGTTATCATCGCCTAAAATTTCAACGGGATTGGTGAGCATATGAAAATGCAAGCCCTCCTCCTTAGCATGGTGAACCTCCTCAACTCTGGCGGGTAGCTCTTTCTCCGAACGGCGGTAGATGATGGATACATCGGCACCCAAGCGGATAGCTGTTCGGGCAGCGTCCATGGCAACGTTTCCTCCGCCAACCACGGCTACTCGTTTGCCTACGTAAATAGGCGTATCGTAGGTGGGGTCGAAGGCTTTCATCAGGTTGTTACGGGTAAGAAACTCGTTGGCCGAAACAACGCCGTTGAGATTTTCTCCAGGAATGTGCATGAACTTGGGTAGTCCGGCACCGGAGCCAACAAACACGGCATCGAAACCTTCCTGCTCAAATATTTCGTCGATGGTAATGGTGCGACCAACCACCACGTCGGTTTCAATCTCAACGCCCAGCTTGCGAACGTTGTTTATTTCGTGCTCAACCACCCTCTCCTTGGGCAGACGAAATTCGGGAATACCATACTCCAGAACTCCTCCAGCCTGATGTAGGGCTTCAAATATTTTTACGTAGTAGCCCATTTTGGCCAAGTCGGTGGCACATGATAAACCGGCAGGACCGCTACCAATAATGGCAACTCTTTTTCCATTCGAAGGGGCAACCTCGGAAAAGGATACGTTGTTTTCGCGGCTCCAGTCGGCCACAAAGCGTTCCAACTTCCCAATGGATACCGGTTCGCCTTTAACACCCAGAATGCAGGAGCCTTCGCACTGGCTCTCCTGTGGGCAAACCCTACCGCAAACGGCGGGAAGGCTGCTGTCTTCTGCAATGGTTCCAACTGCGAGGGCAAAGTCTCCCTCCTTCACATGCTTGATAAAATCGGGAATCTTAACTGAAACTGGACAGGCATCTACACAGCGTGGTTTTTTGCACTGTATGCAGCGTGTGGCCTCCAGCATGGCTTCCTCGGCATTGTAACCGAAGCAAACCTCTTCGAAGTTGGTTTTCCTAATATTTGGGTCCTGTTCCCTAACCGGAACGCGGGGGATTTTATTGCTCATGACGATCTAAATTGCATTTGTGATCCTTTTCCTCCATCTCTTTCAACTTCTTTCCCTCGATGGTGCGATACATGTTTTGGCGTCGCATGGCCTCATCAAAGTCAACCTCGTGGGCATCGAATTCGGGACCATCAACGCAGGTGAACTTTGTTTTGCCGCCCACCGAAACCCGGCACGCACCGCACATTCCCGTTCCATCCACCATAAGGGTGTTTAAGCTGGCAATGGTTCTAATGCCGAGCTCGCGGGTAAGTGCCGACAGGAACTTCATCATTATCATTGGTCCAATGGTAATGGCGAGATCATACTTTTTGCCTCTGTTGTTCACCAAATCCTTCAGCAGGTCGGTAACTAGTCCGTGAAAACCCACGCTGCCGTCATCGGTGGCAACAAATACTTCCCCGGCCACCTTGGCCATTTCATCCTGAAGAATTAGAAAATCTTTGCTCTTTGCTCCAATAATTACATCGGCCTTAATGCCTCTGCTTGCCAAATATTTTACCTGTGGATATACAGGTGCTGTTCCTACACCACCAGCTACAAAAAGAATTCTCTTCTGCGTCAGCTGTTCATCTGTTTCATGTACGAGTTCGGAGGGCATTCCAAGTGGTCCAACAAAATCGAGCAAGAACTCACCCTCTTCCTTTGCACAAATCAGTCGCGTAGAGGCACCAACGGTTTGGGTAACAATGGTAACCGTTCCAGCATCGGCGTCATAATCGGCAATGGTTAGCGGAATGCGTTCGCCCTTATCGTGAACCCTTACAATGATAAATTGTCCGGGTTGAGCAGCCTTTGCAACTCTTGGAGCCTCAATGTCCATTAGATAGATGTGGGGAGCAAGAGCTGTTTTCTTTACAACTTTATACATGATGATATCCGAGGTTTAATTGGCAATCGTTTGCGCAAAGATAGAACTTTAGGTCAATGGTTATCTTACTATCTACCTTCCCTTTTTTTGTCATATTAGTGTGATACTCTTCACAAAACAAGCAGTCTAGCCGCACTCTGCAATATTTTCCTGCAATTTCACGGCCCTAAAATAGGGCAAACACTGATACAACATTATGACATAAATCACCGAAAATTTTCAAAATATTCTTGATACTTTACTTTCCACCACCTACATTTGTCTAAAATCACTTTAGGAGTATGGTAAATAGCGTTGCATACCAGTCACTCTACCACAATTTCGGAAAAGGTCTCTACGAGTGCTGGATCTGCTAGCATTCCCATTTCTTGGTTACTTACGCTAACTGAATATTTCTCTTTTTTATCTCTAGTAGTTTCTCATACCTAATCCATTTGCTATATGCGTGGACTAATTTTCGATATACGGAGGTATTCCGTTCACGATGGTCCCGGAATTCGCACAACAGTATTCTTTAAGGGATGCCCGTTGAGGTGCCGCTGGTGCCATAACCCGGAGAGTCGAAGGGAGGTACCGGAGGAGGTTGACCGGGTATATCGGTTGGAAGATCGTGAAATTCGCACCAAGGAGACTTTGGGTCGGTATATGTCACCAGAGGATGTGGTTGCCGAAGTGCTCAAGGATAGAGCATTCTATGAGGAATCCTCGGGTGGTGCTACCATCTCGGGTGGTGAGCCTCTGCAGCAAACTGCCTTCTTGGTGGAGCTGCTCAAGCTGCTCAAGGAGCAGAATATTCATACTACCATCGATACCTGTGGCTTCGCACCAAACGTTGCATTTCAGCAGGTTGCACCGTTCACCGACCTTTTTTTGTTCGATGTTAAGCACATGGAGACATTGGAGCATCAGTTGCTTACGGGCGTTAGAAACGATATGGTGCTGCACAATCTCCGGTATCTAGTTAAGGAGCACAAACAGGTTATTGTTCGGTTTCCCTTAATCCCAGGGCTAAACAATGGTGAGCAGAACCTCAAAGCCATGGAAGAACTGTTTGCTGAGTTGCCATCTTTGAGAGAATTGCACATTCTTCCATACCACTCCATTGCCAAGGGGAAATATCAAAGGTTGGGAATTGAAAATCACATGGATGGTGTTGCCGAGCCCACTTCCGATGCGGTGGCTAGGGTGGTAAGTAGGTTTACGAGCATTGGATTAATTGTTAAAGTTGGAGGTTGAGATAATGATTAGTAGTAGAATACATAAGCAGCGTGAGATGAGCCTTAAGGCCATCAATCGCATCTCTGCAGAAAGAGCAAAGCTGATTACCGAGTTTTATTCCCAGCCTGCTACGGCGCTGCTCTCCGTTCCCATGCAGCGAGCAGGCTCCCTGGTGCACATTCTTACCAATAAAGCAATCTGCATCAACCCATACGAGCTGATTGTGGGTGAGCGTGGGCCAGCGCCCAAGGCTACGCCAACTTACCCGGAGGTGTGCCTTCACTCCATCGACGATTTGGAGATACTCAACACGAGGCCAAAGGTCTCCTACAAGGTTGATGAGGAGGTTCGCGAGGTTTACCGCAGCTCCATCATTCCTTTTTGGAGCGGGAGAACCATTCGCGATAGGGTATTCGAAATGGTTACGGAGGAGTGGAAGGAGGCATACCTTGCAGGAATTTTCACCGAGTTTCAGGAGCAGCGGGCACCCGGCCATACCGTAACCGGACCAAAACTTTACCGGAAGGGTATGCTCGATCTTAAGTACGACATTGCTCAGAGCATGGCCAGCATTAATCCGCTTATCGATAGCCATGCGTTTGAGCGTATGGAGGAGCTCAAGGCCATGAGCCTTGCCGCCGATGCCATTGTGGTGTTTGCCAGTCGTCACGCGGTGGCGCTTGAGCAGCTGGCAAATGAGGAAACGGATAGTGCCCGAAAGGCAGAGCTGCTGGAGATGGCCCGTATTTGCCGTAAGGTGCCGGCCCATGCTCCGGAAACGTTTCACGAGATGCTGCAGCACTACTGGTTCATTCATGTGGGAATTATTACCGAACTCAACCCTTGGGATTCCTTTAACCCGGGACGTCTCGACCAGCATTTATACCCCGTTTACCAAAAGGGAATTGCAGAAGGAACGCTTACGAAGGAGGGGGCGGAGGAGCTGCTGCAATCCTTTTGGGTGAAGTTCAACAACCATCCTGCTCCACCAAAAACTGGGATTACGGCACGGGAGAGCAACACCTACACCGATTTTGCCCTTATCAACCTAGGTGGGGTGAAACCCGATGGTTCCGATGCGGTGAATGAGCTCAGCTACCTGATGCTCGACGTTATTGAGGAGATGCGCATTCTGCAACCCAGCTCCATGGTGCAGCTTAGCAAGAAGAACCCTGACAGCTTTATCCATAGGGCCATAAAAATTACCAAAACGGGCTTTGGTCAGCCATCCATTTTCAATACCGACGCCATTATTCAAGAGCTGGTAAGGCAGGGTAAATCGCTGGAGGATGCCCGTAATGGAGGGGCCAGCGGATGTGTGGAGTCTGGTGCTTTTGGTACCGAGGCCTACTGGCTTACCGGCTACTTCAACCTGCCGAAAGTGCTGGAGATTACGCTGCACAACGGAGTCGACCCCCAAACGGGTAAACGGCTTGGCCCACAAACCGGAGACCCTCGCAGCTTTGGCTCTTTTGAGGAGGTGATGGCGGCATTCCAAATTCAGCTCAAACACTTTATCGACATCAAGATAAAGGGAAACTGTGCCATTGAACAGGTGTTTGGCAGCATGCTTCCGGCACCATTCCTCAGCCTCTTTATCGACGATTGCATTGCCAACGGCAAGGACTATAATGCCGGAGGTGCCCGCTATAACAGCAGCTACATTCAGGGCGTGGGGTTGGGCTCCATTACAGATAGCCTTACCTCAATTCGGCACAACGTGTTCGACCAAAAGCTGGTGACAATGGAGCAGCTGTTGTCGGTTTTGGAAGCAGACTTTAACGAGGCAGATGAGCTGCGCGCAAAGCTTGTTTACGAAACGCCCAAGTTTGGCAACGACGACGACTATGCCGACCAGCATGCGGTGGAGGTGTTTAACATGCTATGGACCATGATTGACGGTCGCCCTACGGCCCGTGGTGGCCAGTTTAGGCTCGACATGTTACCCACAACCTGCCACGTTTACTTTGGCAGCGTGATTGGGGCAATGCCCGATGGACGGCTTGCCACCAAGCCTCTTTCGGAGGGTATATCCCCGGTTCAAGGGGCAGATAGGAAAGGTCCAACAGCAGTAATTAAGTCGGTGTCGAAGATTGACCATATAAAAACGGGCGGAACGCTACTTAACCAGAAGTTTGCACCGGAATTTTTCGATGGACCTGAATCCATTGCAAAAGTTGGTCAGCTGGTGCGCACCTACTTTAAGCTCGATGGTCACCACATTCAGTTTAACGTGGTGTCGGCGGCCACCCTGCGCGATGCCCAGCGGCATCCCGAAAACCATGCCGACCTTATTGTGCGCGTTGCAGGTTACTCCGACTACTTCAACGACCTTACGCCAGAGCTGCAGGAGGAGATTATTGGACGAACCGAGCATCAGCGCTTCTAATCCTGTTCATTAATAGATTCTCAGCCGCCTTTGGAGTAATCCGGGCGGCTGACCTTTTGTTGGTAAAGCCTATTGTGCTTTCTTTGTTAAAAATTTGCAGCGATGGAGATAACCTTTGTGCTTGTAGAACCAGCAAGGGAGGAGAACGTGGGTGCCGCCGCTCGGGCCATAAAAACGATGGGCTTTAGCCGCTTAACTCTGGTTAACCCTTGCGATTACCTTGGTGAGCGCGCATTGGCTACGGCTCATGCTTCAAACGAGATTCTCCAGCAGGCCAAAGTGTTTTCGTCGCTACAGGAGGCCTTGGAGGGTTTTGATTTAGTTATCGCCTCTTCGGCCAAGCATCGCAACGTGAACGAGGATTACCACCTGGTGGGCGACCTGCCCGCCATTCTTTCAGCCAAGGTGGACAGTGTAGAATCCGTAGCGGTGGTTTTTGGCCGTGAGGTTTCGGGACTCACCAACGACGAGCTGGCCCTGTGTCACATTTTAACCACCATCCCCATGCGGAGCAAATACCCGTCGCTGAATCTTGGGCAGGCGGTAATGGTTTATGCCTACGAACTGTCGAAGGTGAACTTTAGCTATGCTCGAAAGAAGAGGGGGGCAGTGGCTGATTCGGAGCTAGTCGTGGCTCGTGAACGGCTGTCAACAATATTGGAAGATGTTGGCATTAAACCGAATACCAAGGTGTTTTGCAAAATACTAGAGCGCTTTTCGCTCCTCAATGCGGACGACCTAAATCTGTTCCATCGCTTTAGCCAAAAGTATTTTTCGAAGAAGAAGTGGTGAGGTGTGTTAGCCTATTTTCTCCTTTAACTCAATTATTGGATGCAACTTTTCAATGGAGATGTAGCGGCACCTATAGCCGCTCTCTCCACCCGGCTTGCTTCCAAAATCTTTGAGCGGTGCGCTGTCCACCTCCTGCGTGGTGGCGTAGCCGCATAGAATGGCTTTCGTTCCCGGCGGAATGGAGGTTGAGTTGGGGCTCTCCACATTCACGATGATTTGCACGTAGAAGGCTGGCTTGCGCTTGATGGCGTAGTCTTCCCTGACCAAAAGATGTAGCTTCTCCGAAAAGGGGTAGGCGGAGGTTTTTATCTCAATGTTAGGGAAATCTGGAGCACCCTTGTTGAGGCCAATGCGGTGCCTTCTCCAATCGCCAAAGAAGAACTGGGCAAACGACATTTCACCCAAGTGACCAGCGAGCGTGTCGATGGCCGATGCGCGAGTGCGGTTTACCTGCGTGGTCGGAATAAGCCGTTCTGCCTCGGCAACCATTTCGGCGGTGATGGTAATGGAGGGGTGCACCATGGCGGTGGGTTTATGTGCCAGAACAAGTTACGGATTTTATAGGAGTTTAGCCATTTAGGAGTTTAGGTTATTAGGGTCGATTTTTACAGCGATGGTGAGGATGTAAAATGACCTCCTACAACATCCGAATAGTATCATTTTTTACCATTCAGCTATTGCGGTGCATGGCCGTTTCAGTTCATTGAACATAGGAGGTGCGTGCACCGCTCGCGCAAGGAATGTTTTTTTTCTACAAACATTTCATCCCTCCGGGATGATAATTTTGAATGACCTGCATAGCAGTTTGTAAGGGCGTAACGGCTAGATTTATATCCGAATAATCTTGCGTCTCTACACTCTGGCTTTTTATCGATATTCTTTAACTTCTTTAACTTCTCTAACTTCTTCTAACTTCTTCTAACTCCCTTTCAGCTATTGCGGTGCATGGCCGTTTCAGTTCATTGAACATTGGATGTGCGTGCACCGCTAGTTCTTGGGATGGGTTCCTGTTCCATGGGCTTGCGCCCATGGCTATTCGTATTCAACCTCTCCGAGGTTTGGTTTTAGGATGAAA
>DATKVT010000209.1 GCA_035529935.1 Williamwhitmania sp.
CAAGGGTTAATTAATTTCTATTTTTCGAAAGAAGGTGGTAATATACTATTTTTGCATGAATTATATGTCTATGCAATTAACCTATGAAAGGGGTTGTATCCTATGTCCTAGAAGGTGTGGTGCCGATAGGTCGTTACATGACTTAGGATATTGCCAATCATCTGTTGATCCAGGAATATCCTCCGTTTGCCTTCATCATGGAGAGGAGCCGGTGCTCTCTGGAGAGGTAGGGGTATGTAACGTCTTTTTCCAACATTGCAATTTGCAGTGCATTTATTGCCAGAACTACCAGATTAGCAATAACAAGATAAAGGAAGGCTCTGCCTATACGGTTTCGAAAGCTTCCGATGAAATTGAGCGTTTGCTCGATAAGGGGGCTACCATAGTTGGATTTGTATCGCCATCGCATCAGGTTATAGCTATGGTGAACATAGTAGAAGAGCTGCATAGGCGAAATAGGCAACCTCTAATTTTATACAATACCAACGGATACGATAGTGTAGATACTTTAAAAGAGCTTGAAGGAATAGTAGATATTTACCTACCAGATATTAAGTATGCTTCCAACGATCTTGGCGCTCTCCTGTCGAATGTGCCGAACTATTTTACGGTAGCATCTGCGGCATTAAAAGAAATGTATCGCCAAAAGGGGAGTTACCTGAGCCTCGATGAGCACAATGTTGCTGAAAGCGGCCTGATTATTCGCCATTTGGTATTACCTGGTTACATTGAGAATAGCAGGCACGTGCTTGATTACATAGCAGAGGAAATATCTGTAAATGTTCATGTTTCGCTTATGGCACAATTTGTTCCACCTTTAAGCTTACCTTCTGATAGTCCATTAAATTGCCTGCTTAGCCAACAGGATTATGCTAGTGTTGTGGAGCATTTTTATGCATGTGGGCTTCATAAAGGTTGGATGCAAGATATGGAAAGCGCTTTCACCTATACTCCCGATTTTACAAAACAACAGCCATTTGAGAACTAATTTTTAATTTATTGCACTTTTTTTAAGGTTTAAAGATGAAATATTTAACATTGTTCTTAAATTTACCTAGTTTCGTATTTAGTTCATCACTATAATTGACTTGACCATGAAAAGAATTGTGACAATAATCCTCGTTGCCTCCTTGTTTGCGGGGCTAGGAAGTTGTAATTACATGAAGAAAAAGGGGTGGATTAAAGATAAGAATAGCGAAATGGCTGCAGCAGCTAGGGTGGATAGCATACGTGCCGATTCACTTAAGCGTGTAGAGGCTCAGCGGATGGAAGCAGAGAAGGCTGCTAAGGAAGCAGCTGATTCGGCTGATGCTGCTGAAAAGGCTAAGTTGCAAGGTTTTCATGTTATCATTGGCAGCTTTAAGGTTGGACAATACGCAACTTCCTTTGCAAAAGAGGTAGAGACAATGGGCTATAAAACAACCATAGTAACCTCACCTAATGGTTTTAACTTAGTTTCGATAGGTAAGTATAACAACTATTCTGCGGCCTTCAAGGAAATTAGGCGTATAAATGAGGGTAGTGAAACGCCAATGGAAATGTGGGTTTATTCTGCCAATTAGTCAATGACTATTTAAATGCTTTTTCAGTTTTTGTTCAGTTTTTGTTCCCGACGTTGTCCTTCGACATTGTCGGGATTTTTTTTAAATAAGCGAAAACAATATGCGGTTTCTGAGTGGGCATGGTATATACATAACAAGGATAGCATTGGTCATCATTGCATGAATAATACGGCACGTTTACTTTCATACTGGTGGAATGTCACCTCCAAAGCCGATACTGGAGAGTCTGTAGTTTTAAGATAGTAGCATGATGGTATTTTTTGTGCGTAGGCTATCAAGGTATTCCGTTCCTTATTTTCCTTTCCATTCAAGAGATAAAAATTAAAAGCCCTGAACTTTCAGGGCTTTTAATTTTTATGAATTGCTTAGCTTGCTAGTTTTTAATATTGGGTAACTCCAGACCATAACCCTTCTTTCTATCTTCTGCCTTAAGCAGGAAGGCAAACAGCAGCGAGAGTATGCTCAGCGAGGTAAAAATTACCAAATCGAAGAAGTAATCGTACCGAAGGTTCAACTTAGTTTTTGCAATTATTGGGTAGATTGCTTCCGCTGTTCTCATTTCGATTTCCTTCTTGAACTTTCCTTTATCTTCTCCCTGGTTAATACCAGACAGAGCGATAGCTGTGTTTGCAGCAATACTGCTTTTTAGGCTTCCCATGTCAACCGATGAGGTTGGAACAGCCTCGTATATGGTATTTTGCACCAGCGAATCGATGGTGCGGCTGCTTGCTTTTTCGGCGAGCTGCGTAATTTCCTTACCGGTAAGACCGTAAGTTTTATCGGATAGCACCTGTAGGTAACCACTTGCAACGGCATCCTTTATAACCAGCTTGTTGGGGGTTACCTCCGGATTGGTTGCATTCAGAACTACACCCAACAGCAAAGGAATTGCCCACAGGCCAATATTCTGAATCCAGAAAATTACCGCATACGCGGTTCCGAGCTGCCTTTCAGGAATAATTTTGGGAACCGAAGGCCACATGGCGGCCGGAACCAACGAAAAACCGATTCCAAGGATGATTACCATTGCTGCTGCCAGCCACCATGCATTTAGGAAAGGAACGGTGAGGATACCGTGAACAAAAATCAGTATCAGCGCTCCAATAATCATGATTGTTGCCCCCTTTCCCTTCTTGTCGTAGAAAGTTCCAAACAGGGGGGTGAGGAAGATGGTACCAAAGGGGAGCAAGGCCGGAATTGCGCCTGCCAGGTTGGGGTTAACGTGGTACTTGTTAATCATCAAGTCGGTTGCGTAGAACAAAAACGGGAACACGGCCGAGTAGAACAGCACGCAGAGGATGGCGATATACCAGAAGCCCTTGTTCTTTATGATGAAGAGGATATCCTTCAGCTCGAAAGCCTCCTCCGCATCGTTTCCGTTGCTGCTCTGGGCTAGCGAAGCATCCAGCTTCTTATCCATAACCATGTAGATGATGAAGGCGGTTAGCGCAATCAGCATGAATACAAACGCTAGCAATACTGGAGAGGAGTAGGAGTAGGTTGTTGCCAGCGGCAAGGCAATGCCAAGCGCAACGGCGGTTCCCAAACGGGCAATGGACATCTGCATACCCATGGCCAGGGCCATCTCCTTGCCCTTAAACCACTTTACAATAGCCTTGGAAACGGTGATTCCTCCCGCCTCTGACCCAACGCCAAAGATTCCAAACCCAATTGCGGAGATTACTACCTGCGTTTTAATTCCAAAAATCATGGCGCCATCGGGGAACACGTGTATCAGCGCCCAGTAGTTAAGCCCGGTGCCAATAACCATCATTAGGGTGGCCATAATACCGGTAAAGCGGATGCCCATCTTATCGAGGATAATTCCGCTGAAGATCAGCATGAACAGGAAAACGTTGAACCAGGTGTAGGAGGAGGTATATATCCCGAAGTCGGAGCTGTTCCATCCTAAAATGCTCTCCAGCATCGGCTTAACCGGCGAAAGGGCATAGTTAAAATAGTATGCACCAAACATTGATAGCGATACTATTATCAGCGCGGTCCACCTCGCCTTTTTCGAGTCGCGTAATGTAGTAATCAGGTGTTCCATAAATACATCAGTTAATTGTTAATTTTTGGTTGGTAAATTTAGAAAATAAATTGAAGCAAAACCTATTATTACACTAAAGTTTCCCAACCTTGAAAACATTGAAATACAAGCCTAGGCGAGGGTAGAGACGTATTGAAGAATGATGTAAATTGCTAATTGTTAATTGGATAAAAATACTATTGTTGGTTTATAATTAGATTACTGCAAGTGAAACCAAAAATTCCAACTTGCCCGAAATGGAAAGTGCTTTGTGAAGCGTTGAGAAGATTTTGCAGGGAGATTTCCTACTTTATCTCAACCGTCACATAAAACTTTTTTTGTTTCAATATTATTTGTAAGACATTCTGCTCCTGTAAAGAAATTTAGATGAGCATATGAAAAAGGAGCGGGTTAAGCCCGCTCCTTTTTCATCCAAATATTGATTTTGGTCTATTCTTTAGGTCGAAATATAGTGGCTTCCCTGTCTGGTCCAACCGATATAATGGTTATGGGAACCTTAGTCTCAGCCTCAATAAACTTAACATACTCCATCAAATTTTGAGGTAGTTTGGAAACTTCATGAAATGAAGCTATCGGGGTATCCCAACCTTTGAATTCCTTATAAACAGGTTCAATTTTAGCCTCGATATCGTAGGGCAATTCTTGGGTTTCCTTACCATCGACCTTGTAGGCAACTGCAACTTTAATAGTGTGGAAGGAGTCAAGCACATCGGCCTTGGTCATAATTAGCTGGGTAACACCGTTGAGCATGATGGCGTATTTGAGGGCTACCAAATCGAGCCAGCCACAGCGGCGAGGGCGACCAGTAGTAGCACCAAATTCTGCTCCAATTTTCCGAAGTTGCTCGCCAGTGGCATTTTCTTGCTCGGTTGGGAATGGCCCGCTACCAACTCGAGTGCAGTAAGCTTTAAAGATTCCAAAGACTTCACCAACCCTGTTTGGTGCAATTCCGAGACCAGTGCAAGCACCTGCACATACTGTATTTGAAGAGGTGACATAGGGGTAGGAGCCAAAGTCGATATCGAGGAGCGAACCTTGAGCACCTTCGGCAAGAATGGTTTTATTATTCTCCAAATGG
Source organism: Williamwhitmania sp. (assembly GCA_035529935.1). Classification (NCBI taxonomy): domain Bacteria; kingdom Pseudomonadati; phylum Bacteroidota; class Bacteroidia; order Bacteroidales; family Williamwhitmaniaceae; genus Williamwhitmania; species Williamwhitmania sp. The sequence goes on from DATKVT010000209.1 coordinate 4,691, forward strand.
CGGTTTATCTCGTATTCACTGTCTACCAACATCATCGATCTAATTACCTCAATGCCTTGCATCCATTGTGTTTCGTATTCGGAGAGGTCGTAGTCGTAGTTGTATTGGCGAAGAAGATCTTTGTGCTTGTTAGTAAGAAAGGCATACTTCTCAGCAAAATTTTTAGAAAGAATATCCCCAATGCGAAGCCCGTTTCGGCCTGTTTTGTCCATGTAGGTTGGGCCTATTCCTTTGAGCGTTGATCCAATCTTAGTTTTCCCTTTGGCCGCTTCAGATGCGGCATCGAGTATCCGATGAGTTGGCAGTATTAGGTGGGCCTTTTTTGAGATGTAGAGCGTTTTCTCGGGTACTACCCCCATTGCCTGCAGTTTGCTGATTTCATCAGCAAATATTACTGGGTCTATCACCACTCCATTACCAATGAGATTTACCACCCCCGGCCTGAAAATGCCTGAAGGAATAGTGTGTAGCACATGTTTAATGTTGTTAAACTCAAGCGAGTGTCCTGCATTAGGACCTCCCTGAAAACGTGCAATAACATCGTAATGCCCAGCAAGCACATCCACAATTTTACCTTTACCCTCGTCCCCCCATTGGAGGCCAAGAAGAACATCTACTTTCATTCTCAACTCTGTTATTAGTATGGTGTAACTCTAATTGCTAACAATAGAAACTGTGCAATTGGTCCAACGATTGTTAATATGGAGGCTTTCTTATGATTTATTCGCGTTAGTGCCTGATCTTCAACACTATTCCGTTGGGAATTGCAGCCCAAGTTAGCGATTTTTTGTCAAATTGCCAGCATGTTTTTGAGCAGGGTAAAGGGATGTATCTTTTAGGACTAGCAAAGACCTGAGATCTAGATGATCGTCATTTTTTCTTGTCCATGCAATCCTTGCAGAGCCCATAAAAGTATAGGGAATGGTAAGAAATTCTGAAGTTCATAAGGCTGCCTGCCGTTTCCTGAATTTCCTGAATTCGGGGGTCACAAAACTCAATAACTGCGCCACAGTTGGTGCATATAAGATGGTCGTGCTGGCGGCATTCGTATGCTTTCTCGAATTGGGCCATGTTTTTGCCAAACTGATGCTTGGTAACTAGGCTACATTCCAGAAGTAGCTCGATGGTGTTATAGAGAGTTGCTCTTGAGACCCGGTAATTCTTATTCTTCATGAAGATGTAGAGAGTCTCAATATCAAAGTGCCCATCGCGAGAGTAAATCTCATCCAAGATGGCAAACCGCTCCGGAGTCTTTCGGTGGCCACGTTTTTCAAGAAAGTCGGTGAAAATCTTTTTTACTGTTTCTTTGGAATCGATGCAAATCATGGCGTTGCTCCTGCTTTTCAATATCCGAATGTAGTAATGTCACTACAAACCTAATGCTAATTTAGATTTATTTAAAGAAAGAACACCAAATATTTACAAAAAGTTTAGCGAGGGCAGCATAGTTTTGATCAATCTTCTATCTTTTCGATTCTCTTTACGGCATCAATACCCTTGATTTTCATGACGTTCATTATAAGATTGTTCAGGTCGCTAGCGCTATGAACATAGAGGTCGATAAAACCTTCAAAAATTCCATCATGGCTATCGATGTGGAGCTTGCGAATATTTACGTTTAATTCGTCAGATATTACCTTGGTAAGCTCTGCAACAATTCCTATGCGGTCGATTCCTCGAATCTCTATGCTTGTAAGGAAGGAGAGGATTTTATGAGTAGTCCACTTCACGGTAAGCATTTGGTCACCATATTGTGAGGAGAGCCTTACTACCTCGGAGCACTTGGTGTTATGAACAGAAACTTTCCCATCGCTGTCGATGAAGCCAATGACGTCGTCACCGGGAATGGGGTTGCAGCATTGAGCAATGCGATAATCGAGGTTGTCGTCGGAGATGTCTTTTAGAAGAAATGGTGTTTTTTTATCGATTTTTGTGGGCATGGTGGGGGTTGCCGCCTCAGAAATTTTGCGCTTTCTGGGGTTGTTGAAAAGTGATAGGCTCCAGTAACGAATCCATTTGTTCTGGGCGTTCTTTTTGAGGATCTTCTTCAGGTCATCAAGGTTAATAATGCCGGCGCCAAGCTTACTGTAAAGCTCATCTTTGGAGAGACATTCGTAGGCAGGAAGAAGCTTTCGAAATACACGGCTACTTGGCTTTACACCATTTTCAAGAAGTTTCTCCTCAAGCATCTTCTTGCCAACTCCAATTCTATTTTTCGTATCCGCCTTAAGCGAATTCTTGATGGCCTGCTTAGCTTTGGCAGTTGCGACAAATTCCAACCATTCTCGCTGTGGCCGTTGCAACTCTGCGGTAAGAATTTCTACTTGGTCACCGCTCTGCAGAGTTTGGCTGAGGGCAGCCAACTTGTGATTCACCTTGGCGCCAATTGCCCTGTTGCCTATTTCGGAGTGAATCTCGTAAGCAAAATCGAGCGCAGTGGCACCTGCGGGAAGTGTTTTGGTTTCCCCTTTAGGTGTGAATACATATATCTCAGCAGCGAAAAGGTTGAGCTTAAACTCGTCGAGGAATTCTAGGGCGTTCGATTGAGGGCTCGAAAGGGTTTCCTTTATTCGAGTAATCCACTTGTCAATCTCCGATTCATAGGATACGTGTTCCTTGTACTTCCAGTGTGCGGCAAATCCTCTTTCGGCAATGTCGTCCATACGCCTCGACCTGATTTGCACCTCAACCCACGTGCCTCCTGGTCCCATAACTGTGAGATGGAGCGCTTCGTAGCCGTTTGCCTTTGGGGTGCTTACCCAGTCGCGAAGCCTATCTGGTTTTGGCTTATAGATGTCGGTTATTATGGAGTATATATGCCAACATTGCGTTTTTTCAGGAATACCTGGATAGGGATCGAAAATGATGCGGATAGCAAATAGATCGTATATTTCCTCAAATGGAACATTCTTGGTTTGCATCTTCTTCCAAACGGAGTAGATGCTTTTGGGTCGGCCGCTTATCTCAAACTCAATACTGCTTTCCTCTAATTTTTGAATAATGGGAAGCGAGAACTTGTTGATAAACTGCAGGCGACTTTTTTCGCTTTCAGCAATTTTGTTTTTTATCTCCTCATAAATGTCTGGGAATCGATACTTCAGACTTAGGTCCTCCAACTCTGTTTTAATGGCATAGAGGCCGAGTCGGTGAGCAATTGGGGCATAGAGGTAGACTGTTTCGTTGGCAATTTTAATCTGCTTATGTCTTGGCATGAATCCAAGAGTGCGCAAGTTGTGCAACCGATCGGCCAACTTTATGAGCATTACCCTTACATCGTCGGTAAGGGTGAGCAGCATTTTGCGAAAATTTTCTGCCTGGAGGGAGGAGTTTTTGTCAAATACCCCAGATATTTTGGTAAGCCCGTCAATGAGTGAGGCAATCTTATCGCCAAACATGTTGCGCATGTCCTCAAGCGAATACTCGGTATCTTCCACTACATCATGCAGAAGAGCAACAGTAACAGATTTAGCTCCTAGGCCAATTTCTTGAGCACAAATTTTTGCGACTGCAATTGGGTGCAGAATATAAGGCTCGCCCGATTTCCGTCTAACTCCCCTGTGTGCTTCGTTGGCAAGATTGAAGGCTTTGGTTATCAGCTTTACATCTTCTTCTGAATTGCACCGAACGCAAGATTTTAAAAGGTCTTCAAACTGTTCCTGAATCAGCTTGCGTTCACTTTCAGTTTGGAGAGAATGCTCATCACTAACTTGTAATTTCATATTCTTGGTAAGGCTCGCAAAATATTACTGTTTACGGTAAACAACATTCACGGTTCCGTTTTTTTCCACCACATCACCATTAGGGAGAGTCACTTTTAGCAAGTAAATGTAAGATCCTGGTCTTGCAAATTCTCCATGGTTAATACGCCCGTCCCAACCGGTTGTTCCATCGTAAAGAAGCTTTCCGTTACGGTCGAAAACCTGAAGCGTGAAATCTGCCGTAAAACCAATAATTGGTTCGAATCTATTGCGCCGTTTATTGGTGGTCGGATTTATCATCTCACTCAATGGGTCAATTGCATCGGGCATTATTATGTCGGGTGTAATAACCGCACACTTAACTTGAGATTGGCTAATAGTTTGAATATTGTTCTTTTGCCAGTGTGCTTCAATTTTGTAGCACACCTCAGGGGCCATGTTTTGACCTTTGAGCGATGTGAGATCGTCGGTGTAAGTTTCAATGGAAAGGTTGTTGGCAAGTTCAATAAAGTCAGGATCGACGGAGGTTTTACGCCATACTGAGTAGCTGTAAGTTCCGCCCTGGCTTGGATAGGGTAGCCAGAAGAGAATGTTTTGTTCGCCGGCATTGCGTATGGTTAACGATTCACTACGGGCAGTGTCCGATTTTGCTACCACGTTGCCGCATGCGTTGGTGGCGGTGAGATAGTAGTAGTATGTTCGTCCTCTAGCCAAATTTTGGTCAGTAAATTCAACCTCAAACTTGTCGGAGAAGGTATGAATGTTGCTGAATAAGTTTGCGAGATTATCGCTCCTGAAAATTTCAAAATTGGTCACCTCTGTTTGACTGTCGATGTTGTAATGCAGCCTAACCTTTGTGTCCAGTGAAACAAGAGAATCAAAGGCAAGTGTTGCGGGAGGAAGGGGCATGTGTGTGAACTTGGAAAAGTGATTCGACCAAGAGGAGATGCTATCGACATCATCCTTGACGGCCAAGATGGCGAAATGATACCATTCGTTTTCGGTGGCATTTGTCAATGCGTAAGAGGTATCGGTGCCAGCTACAGTAGCTATTTTAACAAGGGAGCTCGGATTGAAGTTTTGAGCACCATTGCTGGAGTAAACGTAATAATGCTTGATGCGATTGCCCCAGCCAATGTATCTAGTCCATCGAATGTTTAGGGTGGCTTTGCAGCTGTCATACTGGGTAATGCCCCACATGGTTGTGTGGAGATCGGTGAGTTTGCTTGGTTCGGTTTTTCCCTTGGTCGCCATCTTGTAGGTTTCAGACTTCAAGGAGCCATCAACGTTTATATCGGTATAGGTAAAAACATTGCTAGCAACTGAGTCGATGGCAATATAGGCCATGTTGCCGAGCTGGTCTGTTTCAAGATGGTAGATAATATATCCGAAAATTAATGAATCGGGACTTGGGCTTCGGTTCCACCCCAAGGTAATACGACCAGTGGTGAGGTTGTTGGTAATATACTTAAAGACTGGAGGATCAGGTTTTTGCGCAAAAGCGCATTGCGTAATGGCGCTCAACAACAGGGCTACTGCTGTAACCCTAATTTGGTTCGTTACTTTTTTGTTTAGCCGGCGAACCCATGCTTGTGCTTGGTGTGCTTCCATGGCATACTATCCTACAATGCAAATTTTTAAATCGTTGGGCGAAAGATACTGCTGGGCAAGCAGTAATAGCTCATCTGCAGTGACAGCCGCCGTCTCCTTATAAGCCTCTGTAAGGTAGCTAAAATCTTGATCAAACATACTCAAACTTTCAAGAATTTCTGACAGCGCCATTGGGCCGTCCACGCTGCGAATCATCTCTCCCGCTATGTAGTTCTTAACTAGGACTAACTCTTCATCAGAAATTTTTTCAGTCCGCAAGCGTTCAATTTCTTTCATCACCTGATCGATGGTGTCTTGCTGATACTGTTTTCCGACCTCAGTGCTGATTACAATTATTCCTGCTTCCTTGAAAGGTACAAGTGAGGCGTATATCCCGTAAGTGTATCCTTTATCTTCCCTAATATTTTTCATTAATCGTGAGCCAAAATAGCCACCCAAAACTGTTATTAAAATACTCAGTTTTACGTAATCGGGATGATTTTGGGTTATGGAAATTTTGCCTATTCTGATGGCCGTTTGAACAGCGTTATCCTTTGTAAACGTAAGCTGCTTTTCCGATGCCGATGAGGGAATGGGAAAGCGTTTGGGCATGCCGGGCGTTGTCTTTAGCCATGCTGCATTGCCAAAAAAGTGTTCGAGTAGTGGTATCTGCTGGTGGCACGACTTTCCTGCTAGAATAATAAGACACTCTTCAGGCTTATAGTACTCTTTATGAAAATTGACTAGATCCTCGAGCATAAGTTTGCTATAGCTTTCTGGCGTAGCATATGAACCATAGGGATGCTTTTCACCAAAAAGCATTGCTTGGTGCTGCTCTCTTGCCAGATAGGCAACCTTTTGTCGCTCAACAGTTAGCTGCTGCATCCTCTTGTTAGTTAGAGTTTCAAACTGTTTAGCAGGGAATGTTGGGTATAAAAGGATCTCCTGCAGCAATGGTAGGAGATTCGGTACATACTTCCCCAAACAGTATAGCGAGATTCCTGCTTTGTCGCGGTCAATGCCTTGATCGGTATAGGCTCCATGGTATTCCAACAATTCTGCTAGCTGATTGGCCGTGTGACTTTTTGTTCCTTCTGTGAGCATCGATAGGGTCGTGGCTGCAACCAAAGGTTTAGTTTGGTAGCGCGTTCCAGCATTAAACAAAAAGGTAATTCGCAGCACATCCTGCGTGCCTCCTTCCACCATGTGAACAGGAATTCCATTGCTCAGCGTATGGCTATGGCTAGAAATTATATCCAGTGATTCAGGTAGGGAGAAAATGGGGGCTATAATTCTATTGAGCATGGCGGTCGTTTGAGTTTGTTTCAGGTAAATAATAGAGGATAGAACACTTCTCCGTTTTAAAGATGCTTTGTGAAACGCGGACGATGTCGGCAACGGTAATGTTTTGGTATAGTTCTACCTCGTGGTTGATAATGTCTGCATCACCAAGTAGCTCATAAAATCCAAGGTTCATTGCTTTGGAAAGAATGGTTACCTCCGAAAACATGATGCTTGATTCAAATCGGTTTTTTACCTTTTGCAGCTCATAGTCTGATGGTGGATTGGTGCTCATTCCAAAAAGTTCATCCCACAGCGCTTGCTCTGCCGTCTCCATAGTAACTCCATCGGCTAAACGTCCAGTAACAACCAGCAATCCCGGGTCAATATCGCCAGTAATAAAGGCATTTACTTCGGAAAAAAGTTGTCTGTTTTGAACACAGTTAACAAACAGCCTTGAGGACTTTCCGTTCGAAAGAATATCGGATATTAGATCTGTAACTTGGTAATCCCTGTTTTTTCTACCCGACATAGGAAAGGCCATGTAAATGGAAGAGTAGGGTACATCCCTGGTAACCTTGAGGTGTCGAGCCTCCGCTTGTTCTGGCTCAGGGGGTAGGTTGCGTGGTTTAACGTTGCGATGCTCAATGTTTCCAAACCATTTTTCTACAAGGCTAAAAATCTCTTCTGGGTTTACATCACCTGCCACCGTAAGAATGGCATTGTTGGGTGCATAGTGCGAGAAGAAAAAGTTTTTCACGTCCTCGAGCGAGGCATCTCTAATGTGATCCACTGATTTGCCAATGGTTGCCCACTGGTAAGGATGCACCTTGTAAGCAAGTGGGCGGAGCAATAGCCAGACATCACCGTACGGTTGGTTTAAGTAGCGCTGGTTGAACTCTTCAATAACGACGTTTCGCTGAACCTCCAAACTCTTTTTGGAGAAGGCAAGGCTTAGCATACGGTCGGACTCTAGCCAAAATGCAGTTTCTATATTTTCCTTGGGAAGTGTTATGTAGTAGTTGGTAAGGTCGTTGTTGGTAAAGGCATTGTTTTCGCCACCCACCAGCTGTAATGGTTCATCGTAGGATGGAATGTTAACCGAGCCACCAAACATAAGGTGCTCAAACAAGTGGGCAAACCCAGTTTTGTCCGGAGCCTCATCCTTTGAACCAACATTGTAAACAATGTTCACGGCAACGAGTGGTGACGAGTTGTCGGTATGTACAATAACAGTTAAACCGTTGGAAAGTATTTTTTTTTCGAATTCGATCATGCGTTAATGAGTAAAGTTGTATTTGCTACTGTTGGTCAAATCGTAAAATGCTACTTTGTAATCGTGAAGCAACTTGCCAAAGATTTCACCTGCTGGAAGTATTTCGGTAAGAAGCGCGGAGATTTGTCCTATTTCCAATTCTCCGTTCACCATATCACCCTCAAAGATACCTTTTTTTGCTCTCCCCTTTCCAAGCAGCTGCGATAGTTCTTCAGCCTTGGCTCCATTCGCTTCAGCCTGAGTTACACTTTCGAAGAAAGCATTTTTTATCAGCCTTACTGGTGCTAACTTTTTGAGACAAAGCATGGTGTCTCCCTCGGTAATGTCAATTACTTTTTGCTTGAATGCGGGACTAGCAGAGGATTCTTTTGCAACGGCAAATGCCGACCCGATTTGAACGCCATCGGCACCCAGAAGCATGGCAGCCAGTATTCCTTCTCCAGTACCAATTCCACCTGCTGCCAGAAGTGGAAGATTTGTTGCTCTGCGTACGGCTGGAATGAGGGTCAAAGTGGTGGTCTCCTCCCTGCCATTGTGACCTCCTGCTTCAAAGCCTTCAGCTACAATGCCGTCTACGCCGGCCTCCTCAGCTTTCTTTGCAAACTTGGCGCTCGATACTACATGCACTACCGTAACACCATTCTCTTTTAGCTTTGAAGTCCACGTTTTTGGATTTCCAGCAGAGGTAAAAACAATTTTAACTTTCTCCTCTATGACAATGTCTATTAACTTTTCCACTTCAGGGTAGAGGAGCGGTATGTTTACACCAAATGGATTTTGAGTTGCTTGTTTCGCCTTTTGAAGGTGTTCTCGCAGGGTGTCGGGATGCATGGAGCCAGCGCCTATGAGGCCAAGACCTCCGCTTTGGCTAACTGCGGTGGCAAGCTTATAGCCGCTGCACCAAACCATTCCACCTTGGATGATAGGATATTTTATACCAAAGAGGGTACAGATTTTGTTTGCCATGGTTAGTTTTTTTGCAAACTTACTAAAATAATAGTGTTGGGACCTCAGGCATCACGTGAGCATGTCGGGTAACATATTCACAAATTGGTTTGATAATGCTACCTTTGCTGTTTCAAATTTTTAATCTGCAATCTGTGCTGTTCCTAATATGATAAGGGTAAAAAGTGTGTTTATAAGATTGCTCTTTGTGCTACGTCGGACTGAGCCAAAGCGGTTAATCCTTATTTTGAGTTTTGTTGTAGGTATCTTAAGCGGGTTGGCTGCTGTTATTCTCAAGAACCTCATTCATCTAATACAGCACCTTCTTATCAGTTGGATTCCTATCGATCATGGGAGTTTGCTATTTCTTGCCTACCCAATGCTAGGTATTTTGCTTACCGTTTTTTTTGTTAAGTACTTTGTCAAGGATAATATTTCGCATGGCATAACACGCATTTTGTATGCCATATCGCGCCGCGACTCCCGCCTAAAGAGGCACAATACTTACACATCGATGGTGGCCTCGTCCCTAACCATCGGTTTCGGAGGCTCGGTAGGTTCTGAGGCACCGATTGTGCTTACCGGTGCAGCTTTGGGCTCGCAGGTGGGACAATATTTGGGTCTCGACTACAAAAAAATAACGCTATTAGTAGGTTGTGGTGCTGCTGGAGCAATTGCAGGGATTTTTAAAGCTCCGCTGGCAGGTTTGGTATTCACCTTAGAGGTGCTTATGCTTGACCTTACCATGGCATCTATTATACCCCTACTTATATCAGCGGTTTCCGCTGCTACCATTTCAAGTTTTTTGCTTGGAAGCCAGGTTCCTTTTGAGGAGAATCTTCTGGAACCCTTTCACATGTCCAACATTCCATTATACATTATCTTGGGAGTGGTTTGTGGTTTGGTTGCCTATTACTTCACCGAAACAACGTTAAAAATTGAACGCAGCCTATCTAAAATTGATAGCTGGGTAAAACGGTTGCTAATTGCTGGAGCCGCATTGGGGCTTCTTATCTTTTTATTTCCGCCACTTTATGGAGAGGGTTACGATACGCTAGAGGCCTTTTTTAATGGTCATGCAGTAAACGTTTTTGAAAACACTTTTTTCTATGCCTACCGAGATAATTTTTGGATAACCGTCATTTTCTTAACGCTAGTGCTGTTCCTAAAGGTTTTAGCTATGGCATTTACTAATGGCGCTGGTGGTGTTGGTGGTATATTTGCACCATCCCTATTCATGGGTGGTGTGGCTGGATTTGTCGTAGCAACTATCATAAATGCTACTGGCTTTGTGCAGGTTTCTGTGGTTAACTTTGCAATGGTTGGCATGGCCGGTATGATGTCGGGGGTAATGCATGCACCGCTGACATCAATGTTTTTAATAGCTGAAATTACGGGTGGTTACGAAATGATTGCTCCGCTGGCAATTACTGTCACACTTGCCTACATTACCATTATTTACTTTGAGCCTCACTCGTTGTATACCAAGAGGTTGGCTCAACAGGGCGACCTTATTACGCATCACAAGGACAAGGCGGTGCTCACCTTGCTTCGATTAGACAAAGTGGTCGAAAATGATTTCTTACCGGTTAACCCCAACGATACTTTAGGTGAGCTGGTGAAAATAGTTTCTAAATCGAAACGGAACCTTTTCCCCGTTCTGGATGATGATAAGCTGCTTCTTGGTATTGTGCTGCTCGATGATATTCGCCATATCATGTTTGATCCTGAACTTTACCATACCATGCTGGTAAAGGAGTTTATGACCCTCCCGCCCGAATGGGTGAGCCTTGATGAACCGATGGAATCGGTATTGAAGAAATTTGAGGAGACTGGAGCTTGGAATTTACCAGTTGTTACTAAGGGTGAATACCAAGGATTTGTTTCAAAGTCGAAAATATTCTCGGCCTATAGAAATATGCTGGTCCAGTTCTGTGACGAATAAGCCTAGTTAAGCGTTTGTAAAAATATTAAAGGGAGGGTAGCCATAAGGCATCCTCCCTATTTTATTTGCGTTAACGGCTTACTCGTCTTTTCCAAGAAGATGAAGCATGAATGCGTAGTTGAAAGCAACTTCGTGCAACGACTTGAACCGTCCCGATGCACCACCATGTCCAGCATTCATGTCAATTTTGAAAAGCAAGAGGTTGTTGTCCGTTTTCATATCGCGGAGCTTTGCAACCCACTTTTCCGGCTCAAAGTACTGCACTTGAGAATCGTAAAAACCACTGGTTACAAGTATATTAGGATACGCCTTCCTCTCAATGTTGTCGTAGGGTGAATATGATTTTATGTAGTCGTAGTATTTCTTTATTTTGGGGTCACCCCACTCGTCAAACTCCCTGGTGGTTAGAGGTATGCTTTCATCAAGCATGGTTGTAACTACATCAACAAAGGGAACTTCGGCAATTATTCCCTTGTATATGTTGGGATCCATGTTAGCAATGGCACCCATGAGTAAGCCTCCTGCACTACCTCCTTCGGCAAATAGTTTGTTGGAACTGGTGTAGCCTTGTTGTATCAAGTATTTTGAACAGGCGATAAAGTCGGTGAATGTGTTTTTTTTATGGAGAAGTTTACCATCTTCATACCACTGCCGGCCAAGAAACTGTCCGCCACGGACATGAGCAATGGCATAGACAAAACCACGGTCGAGAAGGCTAAGGTAGGAGGCACTAACGTATGGGTCAATCGTGAATCCATATGAACCATAGCCATAAATAAGAGTTGGGTTGGAGCCATCAAGTTTTATACCCTTGCGATAAACAATGCTTATTGGGATCATGGTTCCGTCTGGAGCTTTGGCCCACAACCTTTTTGCTTCATAGTTTTCAGGTTTGAATTTGCCCCCAAGTATCTCTTGCCGCTTTAGCAACTCCTTCACACCCGTGTTCATGTTCACTTCATAAGTTGAGTTTGGTGTTGTTAAAGAAGTGTAGCTATATCGGACTTTGTCGCTGTTGAAGTTTGGGGTGTAGTCAAGATAGGCGGTATAGGTTTCTTCACCAAAAGTTATTGTTTTTTCCGCTTTTGTTTTCCAGTTAATTATTCTAATGTTTGCCAACCCTTGCTTGCGCTCTTGGACTACTAAATAGTTTTTGAAAATGTCGATATTTTCGAGAAGAACGTCAGTTCGGTGGGGAATTACCTCTTTCCAGTGCTGCTTTTGAGGAGCTGCAATAGGCGTTTCCATCAGCCTGAAATTTTGAGCATCAAGGTTGGTTATGATGTAAAACTTATTTCCAAAGTCTTGGACGGAATAGAGGAGGTCTCGCTCTCGAGGTTGAACAACCGTAAATGGCATATCTGGGGTGTTGGCATCTACGTATTGATATTCCGTTGACATGGTTGAGAATGATACGATGTAGACGAACTTGTCAGTCTTGGATTTATCCAAAGAAAGGTCAAACGTTGAGTCCTTCTCGTAAAACACGAGCTTGTCATTCGCTTCGTTGGTTGTTGTTAATTTATGCTTAAGGATTTTAAAGGGACGTAGAGACTCGTCTTTGATACTATAAAAAATGGTGTTGTTGTCGTTTGCCCAAACTGTTTCCCCGGTGGTGTTCGCAATTTTTGTTGGAAGGAGCTTACCCGATTCAAGGTCCTTGAAATAAATGGTGTATTTCCGCCTACTCAATGTGTCTATACCATAGGCTAAAATATGGTTGTTGGTACTCACCGATAAATCGGCTACATCACAAAAACTATGTCCTTTAGCGAGGTCATTCACGTTGAGTAATACCTCTTCGGGTGCAGCCAAACTACCTCTCTTCCTACAGTATATGGGATATTCCTGATTTTTCTCAAATCGTGTATAGTAATAGAAATCTTTGTAGAAGTATGGCACGGTTGCATCCTCCTCCTTTATTCTTTCCTTCATTTCGTTGAAGAGTTTTTCTTGAAGATGTTCGGTTGGCTTCATCACTGCATCGGTGTAGACATTTTCGGCCTTGAGATTGGCAAGAACCATTGGGTTGTTGCGCTCGTTCATCCAAAAGTATGGATCAACCCGCGTGTCTCCCATAGTAACCATCATGTGGGGTATTTTCTCTGCAGTAGGAGGTTTTACTCTTGCACAAGAGAAAAGAATTCCACCAATTAGGAGCAGCGTGATAGTTTTTAGGTTAGCCCTTGTCATTGCCTTAGGTTGAGGTTAAAGAAAATTACAGATGCTGCGAATCGTCTGTCAACTTACCAAAGTTAGTGCAAGCGATGTTACGGGTCAAGTTTAACAGAGATTATGTTCTGCTTCCTTCCTGATTTCCTTGTTTTATTTCTGCTTGTATTTGAGCCTATTCCTCTCACCATAAATGGATGGAAGCGGTTAACCTGTGGTTTTGATGAGAACACTAGGCTTGCTAATTTGAAAACTTAAATAAAACTTCCCAAATTCGTTTTGTGAGGCATCCTTTTAATGTTTTTTGCTTTATATTTGGGTAGGTTCTAGCTATTCGTTAACAACATCTTCGGTAGGTTGGGGCTAAATAAATTCGTTTGTCAATCAAATAAATCGATTAGCCAAAATGCATCGATTGTATGAGTTATGTGATTTCAATTTGTCGTTGTATAAGAAGCTATCTGCTATTTTTGCGGCAGTTTGCTAAATAAGTATTTATTCCCTAGAAGGTTGACGGAAAAAGAACAGAGTGAGAAGATAAAGTATCTTGAGCAGGAACTTGCTGCATTGAGGTATAGAAATCATTCGATTACTATGGCACTGGACGAATGTCCCGAAGCCATTGCCATTACCAATCCGGATGGCCATATCGAGTATGTTAATCCAGCCTATACAGCAATTTCAGGATATTCTCGAGCAGAGATCGTAGGCAAAAATACTTCCTTTCTGATTAGTGGTGATAACAATGAATTGGTATATGCAGATTTATGGAAGACCGTTTTAGAAGGTAACCGCTGGGAGGGAGAGATTTCTAACCGGAGAAAGGATGGGACCACCTACTGGGAGAAAAACACTATTGTTCCCTGCAAAAATGAAAAGGGCGAAATAACTCATTTCGTTTTCACCAAGGTTGATGTTACCCCATTTAAGGACAAGGTGTCGGGACAGCAGGAGACGCTCTTCTGGCAAAAAAAGATTTTAGAGACACTCCCTATTGGAATGGCTATTGAATCGGGCGGAAAGATTATTTGGGTAAACGCTAATTTTGAAGAGATTACCAGCATTAATGTGGATGCAATAATCGGCAAACCAATAGAAGAACTTTTTCCAGTGCGCAAGAGGCTAGAAAATCTCAGCACGCGGGCGAAGGAGGAAATCACCAAGGGCAGAACATTTCAAACTGAGCTTAAACTCAAGCATCAAATTAGTGGGGAAATATGGTGTGGACTTAAGGCTATTGGGCTTAATTACGACAACCTTCAGGTAGAAATTGTTTGGCTCCTTCAAGATATAACCAATCGAAAGCAGGTAGAGAAGAAGTTGAGTGAGAGTGAGGAGCTGTATCGTAATGCATTTAGTCGCAATGCCAGCGCCATGTTTGTGGTTTCTTATCCCAATGGTAAAATCTTGGAGGCTAACGATGCTTTTGAAACGCTTACTGGATTTCAGAAAAAGTATGCTATTGGACGTACTACCAAGGATCTTTATATCTGGAGCAATCAGGGTCACCAGACTATCTACTCTCAAATTGAAGCACAGGGCATTGTACGCGATTATGATGCTCACTACTACACCAAAAATCGGCATAAACGAAGCTGTCGGCTTAATGTAGCCTTGGTCGATAACCATAACGCCAGGCGGTTATTTGTTTCATTTGTAGATACCACTGCACAAAGGCAAGCAGTTAAAGCACTCAAGGAGAGCGAGGAGATGTTTCGCTTTATGGCGGAGGGTATTAGCGATGTTATCAGCTTGCATAATCCGGACATGGCAGCAACCATAAACTATATTTCGCCGGCAATAAAACAGATAACAGGACGCAGTCCAGAAGAGCTTATAGGTAAATCACCTGAGGTATTGATTTTCCGTGACGATTGGATCGACAACGTTACAAATGCTATGCTTCGGATGTATACAGGTGGTAGCCTTCTCGAACTGGTTGAGTTTAGAGTATTCACCACCGGCGGAGATATTCGATGGGTTGAATCTACGCTTAAACCAGTGTCGGATGAGAGTGGGAAAATTACATTGATTATTGCTGTATCGCGAGACATAAGCCATAGAAAGGAGATCGAACAACAACTTCGGGAAGTGAATAGCATGAAGGACAAGTTCCTTTCAATCATCGCCCATGATCTTAAAAATCCATTCAATGCCTTACTGGGCTTCTCCAGCCTGCTCCTAAGTAATTTAGCGGAGTATGATCGTAATAAAATCATGGAGTTTGTGTCTGAAATTCATGATGCCGCACAGGGTGGGGTAGAACTTCTTGAAGAGTTAATGCAGTGGGCCATGGTGCAGTCAGGGGCAATGACCTTTGCACCCGAATTGGTGAAGTTGTCAGATATATCAAAGGAAGTCTTTGAACTTGCATCCATTCAGGCGGCTACAAAGCATCTATTCTTAGTCGATAATATTTCCGAACGATTTGAAGTGTTTGCTGATAAGCGAATGGTTGCAACTATCCTCCGAAATCTTGTGACAAATGCCATTAAGTTTACTAAGCCTGGTGGTGTTGTGAGAATTACAGCCGAAAAGATGGATACGCAAATTGCAGTCACAGTAGCTGATTCTGGCGTTGGTATTCAGCAGCACGACCTTGAGAAACTCTTCCGAATTGATGTTAAGCCAAGTGAAATAGGTGCCAACTCCGTGGGGAAGGGCACCGGTCTTGGACTCATTCTGTGTGATGAATTTGTGAAGAGACACGGAGGAACAATTTCTGCCAAGAGCGTTTTTGGACAGGGTGCCGAATTCACTTTTACTCTGCCAGCTCCTCCAAAAGAACCATTGTTGTTGGTTGCTGGCAAGAAGTTATAGCTGCTACCGTTCTCCACTGCTGATGCCAATCAGAAAAGCAGCATCCCAACAAAATTCCACTTTTCAGTCACCATTTTCCTCGCATTTATAATAATCATCGGTGTATCGATATATGTTAACTTGTATATGTCGTCGATATCTTTATTTTTGCATTTCTAATCTGTAGAATTGAAGGCATAATAGAACTTTCAAAGAAGTTTATTGTTTAAGATTTGAATTCATTTGAACGACAATCGCAGAACTTTTTTTGAAATAGTTGATATACAGAACAAATTCACTGCATTATGGTTTTCGACATTGAAATGATAAAGTCGGTTTACCGCCGACTACCGGAAAGAGTTACAAAAGCACGTCAGGTGCTTGGGCATCCTCTTTCTTTAACTGAAAAAATTTTGTATTCACATCTATGGGAAGGAATTCCCTCCAAACCATTTGCCCGTGGTAAGGATTATGTGGACTTTGCCCCAGACAGGGTAGCCATGCAGGATGCTACGGCTCAAATGGCGTTACTTCAGTTTATGCAGGCGGGAAAAAGCAAGGTGGCGGTTCCTTCTACTGTCCATTGCGACCATCTCATTCAGGCAAAGCACGGCGCCATTGACGACCTTAAAGTTGCATTGACTACCAACGAAGAGGTTTACAGTTTTCTGGCATCGGTTAGTAATAAATACGGTATTGGCTTTTGGAAGCCCGGTGCTGGAATCATTCACCAAGTGGTTCTTGAAAACTATGCTTTCCCAGGTGGATTAATGATTGGAACCGACTCTCATACGGTTAATGCAGGTGGTTTAGGCATGGTGGCCATTGGAGTTGGTGGTGCCGATGCGGTGGACGTAATGGCTGGTATGGCCTGGGAGTTGATGTTTCCGAAGTTCATCGGCGTTAAGCTTACCGGAAAGTTGAGCGGTTGGACATCTGCCAAGGACGTAATTCTAAAAGTTGCTGGCATTCTTACTGTGAAAGGTGGAACTGGCTGTATTCTTGAGTATTTTGGAGAGGGTGCCAAGTCTATTTCTGCCACAGGTAAGGGGACCATTTGCAATATGGGTGCAGAAATAGGTGCTACTACCTCACTGTTTGGCTACGACGATAAGATGAAAAACTATCTTGCAGGTACTGGTCGCAAGGAGGTTGCTACTCTTGCTGATGGAATTGCTGAACATCTTACTGGAGATGCGGAAGTTTATAGCCATCCTGAAAAATATTTTGACCAGATAATTGAGATTGATCTTTCAACCTTAGAACCACACATTAATGGACCATTTACTCCAGATAAGGCATGGCCGCTATCACAGTTTGCCAAGGCCGTAAAGGAAAATGGCTGGCCACAGAAGCTCGAGGTTGGTTTGATTGGTTCCTGCACCAACTCTTCCTACGAGGATATTACCCGGGCAGCTTCAGTTGCAAAGCAAGCACTGGCTAGTGGTCTTAACGTTAAGTCTGAGTTTACCGTAACTCCTGGTTCGGAGCAGGTGCGCTACACCATTGAGCGAGATGGACTTTTAGGCGTTTTTGAAAATATTGGAGGAACGGTTTTGGCAAATGCCTGCGGACCTTGTATTGGGCAGTGGGCAAGGCACAATTCCGACAAGGGCGAGAAGAACTCAATCATAACCTCGTTCAATCGGAACTTTGCAAAGCGTAATGACGGGAATCCGAATACCTATGCATTTGTTGCATCGCCTGAGATTGTCACTGCTTTTTCCATTGCTGGCGATTTAGCGTTTAATCCAATGACAGATTTTCTAACCAATAAAAAGGGTGATAAGATCAAACTTGCCGAACCAGAAGGGATTGAAATGCCACCTGCTGGTTTTGCAGTAGGCGACAATGGCTATCAATCTCCCGCAATTGATGGTTCTGCCATTCAAATTGCAGTTTCTACAGATTCAAAACGCCTTCAACTGCTAACGCCTTTTCTAGAATGGAACGGGAAGGACTTTCTTGGCTTACGGCTGCTCATTAAGGCAAAGGGTAAGTGTACAACCGACCATATTTCAATGGCTGGCCCATGGCTGAAATACAGGGGGCACCTCGAGAATATTTCTCAAAATATGCTAATTGGAGCAGCCAATGCCTTTAACGATAAGGTAAATCTGGTGAAGAATCTTCTTACTGGCGAATATCTTCCCGTACCAACTGCTGCGTTGGCGTACCGTAATGCCGGTATTGGCTCCATTGTGGTTGGTGATGAAAACTATGGCGAAGGATCATCTCGCGAGCATGCTGCCATGGAGCCTCGCTTCCTAGGTGTGAAGGTGATTTTGGTTCGGTCGTTCGCTCGTATTCACGAAACGAATCTCAAGAAGCAGGGGATGCTTGCGCTGACCTTTGCCAACAAAGCCGACTACGACAAGATTCGGGAGGATGACGCCATAGATATTGTTGGGCTAGAGCATATTGTGCCCGGCAAGAACCTCGTGGTTGTTTTGCACCATGCCGATGGTTCCACCGAAAAATTTGACGTTGTTCATACTTACAACGAAAATCAGCTGGAGTGGTTCCGTGCTGGTAGTGCCTTGAACTTGATAAGAAAAATGGAAAAGCATTAAAGTAACTTAAATCACGAATAGCTATGAATAACCTTGAGCATTGGGCCTCTTTGGCCGAAAAGTCTAGCACAATAGATAACGATCTTTACGCGAAATTTGACGTTAAGCGTGGATTGAGAAACGCTGACCAAACGGGTGTGCTTGTTGGACTTACTAACGTTGGTACCGTTGTAGGTGTGGAAAAAACAGAAGCGGGTGCTGTCCCAGTCCAGGGCCGCTTGGAATACAGGGGAATAGGCATAGATAAGATCGTCCATGGATTTCAGCAGGATAAGCGACAAGGCTACGATGAAACCGTGTATCTGCTTCTCTTTGGCAAGTTGCCTACTTCTGGTGAGTTGGCTGAGTTTTCGGCATACCTTGCCCAGCAGCGGTACCTTCCAAAATACTTCACCAAGGATATTATTCTGTCATTCCGTGGTCGTGATGTTATGAATATGCTTGCCCGCTCGGTACTTTCGCTATATACGCAAGATGACAACCCCGATGATGTATCCACAACTAACCTTTTACTCCAGAGCTTAAGCCTCATTGCTAAGTTTCCTGCGATTGTGGCCTACTCATTCCACGGCATGCGTTACCACTACATGAACAAAACGTTGGTAATTCGTCATCCAAAGCCGGAGTTGAGCTCTGCTGAAAACTTCCTTTACATGCTCAAAGGTGGCAACAGATACTCTCCACTCGAAGTTGAAATTCTTGACCTCATGCAGGTTTTGCATGCCGAGCACGGTGGTGGTAATAACTCATCCTTCACTACACACGTGGTGTCGAGCTCGCTTACCGATACCTACTCAGCCATTGCTGCTGCACTTGGTTCGCTCAAGGGACCTCTTCATGGCGGTGCAAATATCAAGGTTATGGCCATGGTAGACGACATAAAGAGTAACGTTCGTAATTGGGATTCCGAAAAGGAAGTTTCTGATTATCTGCGCAAGATTTTGGACAAAAAAGCTTTTGACGGCTCTGGTAAAATTTATGGGTTGGGGCATGCAGTTTATACCCTCTCCGATCCACGCGCAATTCTGCTAAAGGAAAAGGCTAGAGATATTGCTAAGGAAAAAGGTAAATCGGATGAATTTGACCTTTATGACTTGATTGAGAGGATTTCTCCGGACCTTTTCACTGAGCGCAAAGGCGACGGTAAGGTAATTGCCCCTAACGTGGACTTTTACTCTGGCTTTGTAAATTGTGCTCTCGATATCCCACCACAAATTTACACTCCTCTATTTGCTATGTCGCGTATTGCTGGTTGGTGTGCACATCGTATTGAGGAGATTAACAGCGCCAAGCGTATAATCCGTCCCGCTTACAAGGCTGTTGGGCCAAAAATTGACTACGTTGCACTAAATAAAAGGTAGACATTTTAATTTTTTTTGCCGGTGAGCTTTAACTACAACCGGCAATTTTTATTTATCGATTAATAAGTTGACAAGATGAGTAGTAAAATACAGATGAAAAACCCTCTGGTGGAGGTCGATGGCGACGAGATGACCAGAGTATTATGGCCCATAATTAAAGAGAAACTTATTCAGCCTTTTATTGATCTTAAAGTGGAGTATTACGATCTCGGTATCGAAAATCGTGATGCTACCAACGATGAAGTAACCGTTGAGGCAGCCAAGGCCATTAAAAAATGGGGTGTTGGTGTTAAAAATGCAACCATTACTCCAAATGGTGCACGAGTAAAAGAGTATAACTTAAAGAAGCAGTGGTTGTCGCCTAATGGAACAATTAGGGCGATGCTTGATGGAACTGTGTTTCGCAAACCCATCTTGGTGAATAATATTGAGCCATCAATCAAGAGTTGGAAAAAGCCTATAATTGTTGGCCGTCATGCATATGGTGATGTTTATAGGGCCGTGGAAACATTTGCTTGCAGGGCTGGTAAGGCGGAGTTGGTGTTTACCGAAAAATCGGGAAAAGAGAAGCGCGTGACCATTCATGAGTTTGAGCATGCTGGTGTTTTGCAAGCAATGCATAATACCGAGGAGAGCATCCAAAGTTTCTCCCGTAGCTGCTTTAACTATGCACTTGATCAGAAGATGGACCTTTGGTTTGCAACAAAAGACACCATCTCCAAAACTTACGATCAGCGTTTCAAAATTGTTTTCCAGCGGGTATTCGAAAAATACTATGCTGAAAAGTTTGCTGCGCTGGGCATTCATTACCACTATACCCTTATCGATGATATGGTGGCTCGCCTAGTTAAGAGCGATGGTGGATTTTTGTGGGCTTGTAAGAACTACGATGGTGATGTGATGAGCGACTTGGTTGCTTCCGCATTTGGATCGCTGGCTATGATGACCTCTGTACTCGTTTCACCGAAAGGCTATTTTGAGTATGAGGCTGCCCATGGAACAGTTCAGCAGCACTACTATCGCTACTTAAAGGGTGAAAAAACTTCTACTAACCCAACAGCGCTGATATATGCCTGGACAGGAGCGCTTCGAAAGAGGGGAGAGCTGGACTCCATTCTCGCCCTGCAACAATTTGCCGATAAGCTCGATAGAGTCTTGGTAGAGACTGTGGAGGAGGGTGTCATGACAGGTGATTTGGCTCGTCTTTGCAATCCTCCTGCTAAAACAATTCTTTCGGGAGAGGACTTTATTATTGAGCTAGGTCGTCGCATGGCTTTATAGCAATACTACAATTCCAATACTAAAACGGCAGTCCCTTTTTAAAATGGGGCTGCCGTTTTTATATTTAGTTGTTTGGTGCTGTTGAAACTATTCTTGTTTCAATAGAAATTCCAATGGAATATTCAACCGATGGTTCCAAGACCTTTCTGAATGGTTGTCGCCCGTAAATTTTCGAGTAATCCAGTTAACGTTTGAATACCCTTTGCTTGCAATAATTTTATCTGCTTGGAGTTGGTAGGGCTCGTAAAGGGAATCTAGCGTTTTGGTTCCATAGTCGAAGTATAGCTTGTGCGTTTTTGGAGAGGGTAAATGACTTTTCATATAGGCCAAGAAAGCCTCTGGTATTGGATTGTTCTTTGTGGAAAAAGTTCCAATCCAGTGAGTGGAAAGGCCGGCAGCCCCACCAAAAACTCTGGGGTATTCACAAATGGCATACATCGAAATTAGCCCGCCCATGCTCGATCCGGCAATAAACGTATTCTCTCTATTGGTGAATGTCGAGAAATGGCTGTCGATGTAGGGCTTTAATTCTTTTACTATAAACTTCAGGTAGCTATCTGATCTTACCTTGCCATCGAAAAGGGCACTCTCACCGTTGCGCTTGGTGGAGTTTATTAGGGAGTCCTTAAATGTTTTTGGGAGCGATTCGAATGGCTTTTGTGGGAGGTAGTCGGAATGCCGTCCCTTCCCTGAGTTCCATATACCTATAACAATACAGCTTCGAATCTTTCCCTCATTCATCAACTTACACATGGTTTCGTCAACGCCCCACTCCTGATGGTTCCATGTTATGGTGGAGTCGAATAGCATTTGACCATCGTGCATGTAGAGTACGGCGTATTTTTTAGCAGAGTCGTAGCTCTCTGGGAGCCAGACATCTACATTGCGGGCAGCGATGTATTTTGATTGAAAATTCTCTATTTGAATGATCTTTCCACATGATGCAGTAGGTACTTGACCTTCGGCAATGATTGTTGCAAGCGCAAATGCAGTAAGGAGGGGAATAAACTTCTTCATACTTAAAAGATTGATGTTACTATTGTGTGCAACATAGAGTTAATTCTACAAAGGTATTTATTGTGTTTAATCGGGAAGAGACAACCATTATTTTCCTTGATTAAAAAATAGGATGCACATATTGAACCTTAATTATTGCGCTATTCACTTTCATTGAGTTTGTGGTATTTCTAGCTATTTTTACCATCTAAATAGTAGGTATGACAACCTGGCTTAGCGGTGCAGTAATTTATCAGGTTCTGGTGGATCGGTTTGCAAATACTACCGAAATGAAACCTGATAGAGGCGAAAATGAGTTCCTTGGGGGAACTCTTAACGGAACACGAGATAAACTACCCTACCTGCAGACCATGGGCGTTAATTGCCTTTGGCTATCGCCTTTCTATCAAACAGATGCATACCATGGATACCACATTACCAACTTTGATGAGGTTGATCCTCATTTTGGAACGCTTGCCGATTTAAAGTCTTTAGTTGACGATTGCCATAGGCGGGGAATGAAAATAATTGCCGATTGGGTTCCCAACCATTGCTCAACTCAGCATCCCTTTTTTCAGGCAGCGCTCAAGGATAAAGATTGCCCGTATCGGGAGTGGTTTTACTTCAACAAGGGTACCAAGAGCTATCGATATTTTTTGCATTATCCAGAGTTGGCCAAGCTTAATCTAAATAACCCTATGGCGCGCCGCTACATGCTAAACAATGCTCGTTACTGGCTTAGCATAGGTCTTGATGGGTTTCGTATCGACCACGCCATTGGGCCAGGAATGGGCTTTTGGAAGGCGCTTCGCCGGTTGGTAAATAAGGAGTTTCCTGCGGTGGTTCTGTTGGGGGAGGTGTGGGGTGCCGGAATTGCTCCAGCCGATTTCTCAACACTTGGAATGCTGCACAAGCAGCGTCGCCGCCGATGGGGCATTAACCAGCAAGAACTTCAGCTGGACTACCAGGCGGTGTTCCACGGGGTGCTCGATTTTCATTTCGCCCACCTGCTGCGCACCCATTTTTCAAAACAAGGCAAGGTTAATGCAGATTTAATGGCTGCCTGTTTGGACCATTTTTCGTTAGGCTATTCCAACTCGTTTCTGCCGGTTCTCTTTCTCGATAATCACGACCTCGATCGCTTTTTGTTTGAGTGCGAAGGAAAAAAAGCTAGGTTGGAGACCGCGTTGTCGTTTTTGTTCTCATTTCCTTATCCTCGAGTAATTTATTATGGAACGGAGGCATTGATGACCCAGCGTCAATCCATTCTTCTGCCTTTGCCCAATGCCGACTTACAGGCACGTCAGCCAATGGATTGGAAATCAGTTGATACCAACATGGTAGATCTTATCCACCAATTGACCTCCATCACTTGATATTGGATAAACATATTTTCAAGTATAATGCATAGGCTAATTAATTATCGCAATCGATGGAAAAGGCGGTTAATCTGTTGTAAAAAATCTTTTTATAGTTTCAAACTCGAACCAAAAACTATACTTTTACCTCAAATTCAAAAGTAGTAAACATGACTAGAGATACGCAGATATTTGATCTTATTGCTAAAGAGCGCGAGCGTCAAATGCATGGTGTTGAATTAATTGCTTCTGAAAACTTTGTGAGCGAACAGGTGCTGGAGGCAATGGGCTCTGTGCTTACCAACAAGTATGCCGAAGGTTATCCGGGTGCCCGTTACTATGGCGGTTGCCAGATTGTGGACCAAACTGAGCAGCTGGCTATTGACCGGTTGAAGAAACTTTTTAATGCCGAGTATGCCAACGTACAGCCACACTCCGGTGCACAGGCAAACATGGCCGTATTCATGGCCTGTCTAAAGCCTGGCGACACATTCTTGGGTTTAGACCTTTCTCACGGCGGTCACCTTTCACATGGTTCGCCAGTAAATATGTCGGGCATTCTCTACAATGCTGTTTCCTACGGAGTAAAGGAAGAGACAGGTCGTGTTGACTATGAGATGATGGAGCAAATGGCCATTGAGCATAAGCCAAAACTTATTGTGGGTGGAGCCTCAGCCTATTCTCGCGAATGGAACTACGAGCGTATGCGTGCAATTGCCGATAAGGTAGGTGCGTTGCTCATGATTGACATGGCCCATCCGGCCGGACTTATTGCAGCTGGTTTGCTCGACAATCCGCTCAAGTATGCTCATGTTGTTACCTCCACCACCCATAAAACGCTGCGTGGTCCAAGAGGTGGCATCATTTTAATGGGTAAAGATTTCCCTAACCCCTGGGGTTTAACCACACCAAAGGGTGAGATTAAGATGATGTCGCAGGTGCTCAACTCTTCTGTTTTCCCTGGTATTCAGGGTGGGCCGCTGGAGCATGTAATTGCCTCCAAGGCGGTTTCGTTTGGTGAAGCATTGCTTCCCGAGTATAAAGTTTACCAAGCACAGGTTAAAAAGAATGCCGCTGTTATGGCAAAGGCATTTATGGATCTCGGCTATAAGGTAATCTCCGGTGGAACCGATAACCACTCCATGCTCATCGACCTTCGGACAAAATTCCCGGATATTACTGGAAAGAAGGTTGAAAATACCTTAGTGTTGGCCGACATCACCATTAACAAAAATATGGTTCCTTTCGATAGCCGCTCACCTTTTCAAACCAGCGGATTACGCGTTGGAACACCGGCTATAACCACCCGTGGGTTGAAGGAAGCCCATGTGGAAAAGGTTGTTGAATTTATCGACACTGTAATTGCAAATATTGATAGTCAGGCTACTCTCGATTCTGTTAGGGCAGAGGTGAATAAGCTAATGAACGATTTTCCGCTTTTTGCTTGGTAAAAATAGTCTGTATTGCAAAATTAAGAACCGGGTATTTCCCGGTTCTTTTGCTGATAACCCATTCATAAGATACCCTTATCGTGTAGTAATTAGGCTGGATGTTGTATAATCTCTAGCATTTTTTTTAAAAGGGAAAAAATCTTCACATAATCAATAAGTTAGAATCAAATTCTCTAAAGGTTGAAATAGTTAAACATCGTTTATCTGTTTAAGAAGTTTTTTCAATAACTTAGAGTCCTTAAGCAAGGCTTGCATGAAGCACATTCTACACCATCGCATGATTCGGATTTCACTTATGCTGCTTGGCTTTTTGCTATTGCAGACAAATACTTTTCCACAGAAAGTGGGCGGTAATGGCTATGATTATTTTGGCGAGTTTGTCAATGGACGGGCATTTGTTTACTCAGGAGGTTACTGGGGCATTATCGACGAAAACGGGAATGAAATAGTTCCCCCAAAGTATACTAAAATCTATCCGTTCTATAAAGGTCGTGCAAATGTGCTGGTTAATGGTAATTGGGGAGTCATAGGTGAGGATGGAAAGGAGATAATTCCACCCATCTATACAAAAATATATCCCTTCGAAAATGGAAGAGCGTTGGTGTTGGGTGATGGTAAGTTCGGCATTATCGATGAAAGCGGAAAGATTATAGTTCCGGTAATATATGTTCGTATTGCGCCATTTGTAAGGGGGCGAGCTATGGTATACCGCGATAAGCATTGGGGGATGATTGATTCCCTAGGACGGGAGGTTATTCCGCCAAAATATGATAAGGTTGGTCCGTTTAAGGAGGGATATGCCGAGGTATGGCTAAATATGAAGGTTGGTTTGGTTGATGAGATGGGTAAGGAAATTGTTCCTCCACAGTATGAGAAGATAACCGAGTTCCAAGGAGGTAAAGCTTTGGTATTCATCGAAGGCAGAATTGGAGTAATTGATCAAACTGGCAAAGAGTTGGTTCCATCGGCTTACAATAAAATTGGTCCATACGTTAATGGACGGGCCATAGTAGTTAAGAGTGGCAAGTTTGGTATTCTTTCTCAGGATGGGAACGAGATACTGCCTCCAATTTACGATAAGATTGGTCCATTTGAAGATGGTCGTGCAGTGATTTATAAAGATGGTCTATGTGGAATTATTTCGGAGGAGGGCAAGATCACTGTTTCGCCCCGTTACGATAAAATAACCTTTATTAAGAACCATCGTGCCAAGGTGCTGCTGAATGGGCGTTACGGAATTATTGATGAGGCCGGAAACGAAATAATCTCTCCAAGGAAGAAGAAGAAAGAATATTAGTTCATGGAGTGGTATACCTACCTCTTAATAGTGGTTGCTGGCTTTATTGCTGGATTCATCAATACGCTTGCCGGTGCAGGATCGTTGCTCATTTTACCCTTGCTCATTTTTATTGGATTGCCGGCTACAGTTGCGAATGGAACTAACCGCATAGGAGTTCTACTTCAGAGCATAGTGGCAACAAGAAGTTTTAAGCAGAGGAAGCTTTTTGTATGGTCAGAAGCGGTAGAATACCTAATCCCCGCTTCTGCTGGGGCATTAGTGGGTGCCTCACTGGCTGTATCGCTCAACGAGCATTTAATGCAGCGCATTATAGGTGGGTTGCTGATATTCATGTTTTTTGTTGTGCTCCACAAGCCTGAGCGGTGGATATCTGATGCAAAACCATTGAACTTAAATCCGTTAATGCGTATTCTTCGCGGAGGGGTGTTTTTCTTGGTGGGTGTTTACGGTGGATTTATTCAAGCCGGAGTAGGATACTTTCTTTTAGCTTCATTTGTTTTTCTTACGGGGTCCAATTTGGTTAAATCCAATGCACTGAAGGTACTTCTTACCATGGTTTTCACTGTATTTGCCTTGGTGATATTTATGATCAATCACGAAGTGGACTACTTTATTGGTTTACTACTTGGGGTAGGTAGCATGACCGGTGCTTGGCTAGCTGCAAAATTGGCAATTACTAAAGGAGCAATTTTTGTTCGATATTTTCTGTTGGCAACGTTGCTCCTGTTTTCAGTAAAATTGCTCTTCTTTTAGTTGCATAAAATTATAGAGACTAAAAATCCAGAAGATTAGGGATTGGTTTGTTAACCTCACAATTTTTTTTGGAAAATGCTATTGCAATCTGAAGTTGTAGGTGATAGTCCCAGTTTGATATGGTGGGGCATCTTGTTTTACGTTAAACTTTGCTTTTAACGCGGCATCCTTAGCTGCTTCAAAAAGTTTTTCATCCTGCACAGTGGATCCTTTGATGGTGGGACTTGCCTTTACCACATTACCATTTCTATCAACGGTGATTTCAACCACTACTTTGCCCTCGGCTTGTGAATTGTATTTTGGTGAGGGCAAGGTTAGGTAACCTCTACCCGCAAGGCTAAACGAGGGAACATTACCATTTCCGCCACCAATTCTGTTGCCAGTAAGCGGTGAACCATTGGGGTCGCCTTGGTTTCCTTTTCCACCAACTTCACCTTCGCCTTGGTTACCACCGTCGCTCTTCTGTCCCGGAAATAGTGCTTTGGGATTAACCTTTGGCTGAGGTTTGGTTTCGGTATCTTTGCTTTTATTAGTTTCAGTAGGCTTTGTAGCTTCCTTCGTAATTTTCAGTTTTGGGTTTTTCTTTGTTTGCTGTTTTTTTACTATAACTGGCGCATCTTGGTAGTCCTGAGTCATTGGAGTTTCTTCGTCGGCTGGCTTAACTGCTGCAGCAACTGCTAGTTTTGGCTGAACATCGGTTGCTGGTTCAATCCGTCCTAACCCAGTATTGTCTGTGCCAAAGTTGATGAGAATACCAGCATTATCCTGTGGCGGTGTTGATGCGCCAAGGTTTATGAGAATAAGTATTAGCAGCAGTGCCACATGAAAGGAGATGGTGGCTGCTAACCCTTTAATTCTGTCAACTGGTTTTGTCTCTGTCATGCCTATTGTTCTGCGCTAGTTGCTAGTATTAGTTTGTAGCGATTGTTTCGAGCAATATTCATTACCTTAACTACCTCATCGATGGGCACGCTCTTATCTGCATGCAAGGAAAGCGTTGGATCTTCATCATTCATCAACTTCTGTTGAATAACGCTTTCCAACTGAGAAAAGGGAACGGGGGTGGACTCAACATAATAGGTCAAATCCTTGGTGATGGAGACGGTGGTCATAGGTTTCCCCTTCACCTGGCTATTGCTGCGAGGAAGCTGCAACGGCAAGGCGTTGGGCGAAATAAGGGTGGAGGATAGCATGAAAAATAGAAGTATCTGAAACACCATGTCCGACATGGCAGACATACTAAACCCACTTTCAATCTTTACACTTCGCTTTAGTCCCATTGGAAAATAATTTAATCAACCGGTTCATTCAGGAGGTCCATAAACTCAGTGGTGTTGCGCTCCATATTAAAGACTACTTTTTCAACCTTAGCAACAAGGATGTTGTAGCCAAAGTAAGCGAAAATACCAACGAATAGCCCACCAACGGTGGTAACCATGGCAGTATAAATACCACCAGACAATAGTCCCATTTCAATATTACTTCCCGCTTTCGACATTTCAAAGAAGGCCTGGATAAGACCAATTACGGTACCTAAAAATCCAAGCATTGGTGCTCCACCAGCAATGGTTGCCAAGGTTGGAAGGCCTGCCTCCAACTTGGATATTTCGAGGTTACCCACATTTTCTATGGCAGTGTTTACGTCGGGAAGTGGTCGTCCTATTCGCTGAATTCCCTTCTCAATCATTCTGGCAATGGGTGTTTCCTTCGATTGGCATAAGGCTTTTGCTGCATCAATCTTATCGTCGTGAATGTATTCCTTTATCTGGTTCATAAAGTTGAAGTCAACCTTTTGAGCCTTGTAGATGGCTGAGTAACGTTCGCTAAAGATGTAAACAGCAATTACCGATAGAACGGCTAGCACAATCATTATCCATCCGCCTTTTACGGCTAGATCCCAAAGACCAAGAGTGTTTTGGCTTGCTGGAAGGCTTGTCGCTACCTGTGTAAGTGGTTGCGCTTGAAGCAATAACAAAGAGATACTCATATGTGTAGTTGTTTTTAATTGCACGAATTTACAAAAAAAACGACAGTTTAACGTTTTTATTTTGTTCCAACACCAGTGGTGTCTGCGCTGCTTTGGTCTTTAACTCTAGGCTCTACCGGTAACGTCCCATTTTGATTGGTTGTGTCGGCTGGCGGAAGGTTTTTCTTGGCTTTTTTGTCTTTTTTACTTCCGAAAATCTTCCTCCTTAAATCGCCAAGGTTGTTGAACTCCTCCCGGTAGGAGATACCAATGCCTTGAGTATTGGGTGAACGCTCATAAATTAGGTTGTCGTTGGACCGTGTAAACCCCTTTACACTAAGTTTCGGGGTAATTTTGTATTCAATGTCAAAGTCGCCACCTAGTCCATTCCCTGATGTTTTGCTATTGCCACCCATATCCACATTGCCGTTAACGGTCACCCGATCGTTAAATAGCTGGGTGGAGATGGCTACCTCAACCTCGTCGTTAGTTACTTGGTCTCCTGGGCGATACTTGAATCCCACATCGAATGTTTTGCTTAGCTGTGAGAGCCAGTTGCTCAGCTGATTCGATAGGAACTCGCTTGCGGTTACACTTACGCTGGCTGCTCCAAAACTTTGGCCTGATACTCCGTTCTGGTTCTGCATTTCGTTGAAGGCCATGTCGGGAAAAAAGCTATTGATGACCAGCAGGGAGAGGAATTGTTTACTAACTTTTTCATCGGTGTTCAGCGCATTCAAAACCTTACCTTGGGTTTCTGCATCAATATTTGGAATGTTGATGTTGAATTTAATGGTTGGCTGCATTAACTTATCGGTCATCAGAATTTGGCATTCCACAGGTATCCGACGTTTATACACTGCGCTGGTATCGTTGAGCAAATCGCTTAACGCCGCTTTTAGCTTATACACTGCTTTAATGTCGACGCTGGCATTAGAAGCGTCTCCATTCCAGCGAAGGGTGCTGCCGTTATCAATTTTAAAGTGTTTGTTAATTACGTTCTGTAGGGTGAAGAGGTAGTCTCCTTGGTCGATAGTGTAGTCACCATATATCTTGAAGATGTCCTGATTAGGGTTGATCTCCATCTTTAGATTGCCATTGCCGGTAGCCTTGATTATGTCACCAACTTTTGGGTCGATAATGATCTGGGCCTCTGCGTTCGTATTAACGTTCAAGTTTAAATTAATATTTAGCTGCATCTGATCTTCCGCTTTTTCCTCCTTCTTTTCCTCTATAACAATTTCATCAGTTTTTGGTTTTACAATAGTTAAGAAGTCGGAGTTGCTTACCTCGTTGGCTGAATTAAGCGGAATCATCATACTGGTGTTCTTATCTGTAGTGGCATTGGCCTCTATGAGCAGGGCGTCGGCATTTCCCGATATTGTTGCTGTTCCGCTTGCGTATGCAAGGCCATAGAAAAGTTCGTTGTTGCGTTGGGTAGTGTTGATGCACTGTAAGTTTTTGAGGCCTAGATTGATTTTGTAAAAAATATTACTGAAGTTATTATGGGTAAAAGTTGCATCCAAAGAGGCCTTGCCCCCCTTAGAATCTAATAATTTCCCATTTTTTATGGACACCTGTCCATTCCTGATCTCAATTGGGGCATCAACTTTGTAATGCGTATTGAGGTAATCCACCGTGAATCCAAGGTTGTTCGTCTTTAGGTTGCCATTGATTACCGGTGACGAAAGTTTGCCAGTAACGCTTATTTCCCCTTCAAGCCCACCTTCAGGTTCAGAGAGAATGTCGGCAAGGAATGGGCTGAACCTCTCCATCATAAGTGAGTGAATTTCTGCTTTCAAATTCAGGTTATCCTGCTTGGGCTCGTAGCTTCCATCCAGCGTAAAAAGGGTGGTGTCGTTTCTCACTGTGGTTACGGTAACCATAAACTTCTGCGATTCATCATCCCAAAGGCTTTGGATTTGAGATGTGCCCACCAATTTGTCGTTTACTTTAAGATCTTTGAGATAAAGGTTCGAGGAAAATATTGGATTGTCAAACAAATCTCCAATTTTAGCATAGCCGTTAATGATACCCTGGAAGTTGTAGCCTGTTGATTCTGTCAGAAAATTGATGTTTGAAATGTCGATGTTGTTAAATGAAACCTCAATGGAGTCAGTTACCATGCCACCGGCCTTTCCGGAAATGGCAATGCTCTGATGCTTGTTGTATAAATTGATGTTGTGGAAGGCGATTAGGTTAGAGTCAAGGTCAACGGAGGAGCCTCCAATGCTCCATGTAGTATCGTTTAATATCAAGTCAGATGGATCGAAGGTGATTCTTGCTAAAGGTTTGGTTGAGTCACCTCTTTCTAGGAGGTTTATTCTACCCAATATAGTTCCACTATTTTTTTTGTCACTCTGATTATCCCAGTCTAATTTGAATTTTGAGATATTATTGGCGGTAGTGGTGGCAAAGTTCACCTGCTGAATTTGAATACCACCAGCGTCGAGTTGATTTGCTGTAAAGCCAACTTTCAGCAATGAGTCAACTGTTTGGGCTGTAATGGTGAGCTCTTTCATTTTATTGTCGTCGAGGCCAATTTCGGGAAATCGAGCTCTGATATTGACGGTCTGGAGAACAGGGTTGTAGATAGAAAAAATTGTTGAGTTGCTGCCAATCAAAAGGCCGGGCACAATGTCGCTAAGCATTTCGCTACCAGCTTTTTTGACATTTATTCTCAGCATGTAAGTTTGGTCGGAATTTCCCTCTTCAGATTCGGCTACAGTAGGTGGTTGTGAGCTTTGCTTAGCTTGCATGGCCGGTAAGTACTTCTGAAAAAAATTGACCAATGATACAGAGATGTTTGCAAAGCTATATTTGCCCCGAAGTTCTGCATCAACCATGTCCGATTTAAGGCTCAGGCTATGGCTGAAGGCACTGCTGGCTGCTTTGAGCTCAATGTTGCCAAGCTTATGGTTATGGGAAGAGGAGCGATAAATTGGGTTCTGAATACTCAGCTCCCCGTTGAGGTTGTCGAGGCTGTTGCCCGATAGTTTGGAGGAGAGGCCAAACGACAGAAGAGACAAGGTATCTTTGTCGTACATATTAAGATGGAAGAGGTCGGCTTTTGCCAAAAAGAGAGAGAAATCGAATACCGGCAGCTCCTTTGAAAAATCGATTTTACCGTTCAGGTTAAACTTTAAATTGGGGTCCTTGCTCACAATACTACCATCAAACGAACTTTCAGTAGCCTTTCCATCGAAGAAAATGTCACTATAGGAGTATCCTTGAAGATCGAGTCTATCAATTTTGGCAGTTACATTGGCTTCAACGTGCTGCTTGAAGTAGTAGCCTTTTCCCTTAATACTGGCCGTTACCTTTCCGAGCAGTGTGTCTGCCAGCAACTTTTCGGCATCCAACTCCTTAAATTGTAGGCTTCCATCAAAAATTGTTCTTTTGTTTTGAGGCTTCATGTAGAAGTTGGCGCTCAGAAGGCCAGCGGCACTGTTTAGCTCTCCAAAGGTTACAAAGTTTTCTATGTAGCCGTTGAAACTCCACGAGAGATTGAAGGGGCTGTCCTTTTGTAGGTTGTTGGCAAACTGTATTCCATTTCCTGGTATTAGGTTATTGAGGATGGTCTCAACCTCTTTGGGTGTTGATGTGAGCGATTCAATGTTGCATAGGATGAGCGTGCGATCAATGTCGGGTAGCCCTCGCATGATGAAAGAGGTTTCGAGAGAGGTTTTTTGAAGTGTTCTGACCTTCACCTTTTTAGCGTTAAGGTTTGCCACAGGACCATCCACATCGAGGTCGATAAAGTAAACACCTTTTATCTTTTCAAAATCAGGAACGAAGTAGCTAAGGGTTTTCATATCGAGCACCGACTGTGGTATCAGTCCTCTCATTTTTACCTTGTTCACAAAATCATCAAAGTTGGCGAGGCTGTCGTAGGAGAATTTTAGTTCTTGTAGATGAAGGGACGTGTTACCCGCAATTAAATCTCCCTTATAGATCGACATCGATTTTGGGGTCATTAGGTAAAAGCCGGAAAGCTTATCGAGCTTAAATCCCGATTTTTCTTCCAAATTGATATAGTCTATGTAGCACGAAAGGCTATCACCGCTTGTTCTAAGGTCAGAAATATTAAGGTTCAGGTGGCTGACGCGTAGGTCATCATAGTTGACTCCCCATTCTGGTTTATCGTTATTTTGCTGTTTGTATACAAAGTTCAAATCCTCAATGGCGAGGCTATTTAGCTCAATTTTCCAGTTGGGGTTTTCCTTGGAGGTTGAGGTGGTATCGCTCGGAGAGCTGAGGGCATCCACCAGAAAATCAAAATTTGTCTTGCCTGTGGAGTCAGCATAAAGTTTTCCGGTGGTCGATTTTAGGAGAATGCTGCCAAAGGTAACGCTCCTCTTTTTGAAGTTAATGCGTGTTAGTTTTGCTGCTATTTCTTTGGAAAAGAGCAATGTATCCCCGTTTTGATCGGCTACAAAAACATTTTTCAGAACAAGGCTGTTGAATGGTCGAAAGCTTACTGCTCCAATGGTTATGGTTGTATTAAGCCGGCTGCCAAGCCCCTCAGCAATAGTTTTGGTGAGATATGTTTGAACCTTGGGACTCTGGAGAAGCAGGAAGCTCCCCCCTGCTAAAAGCAGGATGATGCACCCAAAGGTAATGGCCGAAATTCTTAGAATTTTTTTGATACTTTTACCAAGTATTAACTTTACAAAAAAAGCAAAAAAAAAGGTAAACTGAACCATGATTAGTAGTGAAAAGTGTGTTGTTGTTCTAGGTATTGAGAGTTCGTGCGACGATACCTCTGCTTCGGTCCTTCGCAATGAGTATATTTTGTCAAACGTGATTGCCAACCAGGACGTGCATAAGCAGTATGGTGGCGTAATTCCAGAGCTCGCTTCTCGGGCACATCAGCAAAATATTATACCAGTTGTAGATCGTGCATTGAAGTTGGCAGGGGTTGCACATGAGGAGGTAGACGTTGTTGCGTTTACTAGAGGTCCTGGACTTCTTGGATCGTTATTGGTAGGTACATCCTTTGCAAAGGGGTTGGCGCTCGGTTTAAATATACCCATGGTGGAGGTTAATCACCTTCAAGGGCACATTTTGGCTCATTTTATTAAGGAGGAGGGAAAGGAATTGCCCCATCCCAAATTTCCATTTATTTGTATGCTCGTTTCCGGAGGTCATACTCAGCTGGTGCTGGTAAATGATTACCTCAACATGGAGATTTTGGGCCAAACCCTTGACGATGCTGCCGGAGAGGCTTTTGATAAGTGTGCTAAGGTGATGGGACTACCTTACCCGGGTGGACCAGTTATTGATAAGCTGGCAAAAGAGGGAAATCCCAAAGCATTTGTTTTTAATAAACCGTCCATCAAGAATTTTGATTACAGCTTTAGCGGTTTGAAAACATCGTTCCTCTACTTCTTGCGTGATGCTGTGGCTACCAATTCCAACTTTATTGAGGAGCACAAAGCCGATCTTTGTGCATCGCTGCAGGCTACAATAATTGATATCTTGTTTGACAAGTTGGTGAAGTTGGCGAAGGAAAAGAATGTTAAGGACATTGCAATTGCAGGTGGAGTGTCTGCAAATTCTGGTATTCGAGCAAGACTAGTTGAGGAGGGAGCAAAGCGGGGATGGAATGTTTTCATACCTGAGTTTCGCTATACCACCGATAACGCTGCTATGATTGCCATTGCAGGATACTACAATTATCTCCAAGGCAACCGCGCGGGGCTTGATGTTGCACCACTGGCCAGAATGGCTCTTTAACGGTTGTTCTCGTTAATTTTTACAGAAAATTCCAGCAACTTTTGAAATAGTTCTTCCTGTATTATGGGTTTTACTATGTAGTCGTCGCATCCAGCCTCTAGGCAACGGTAACGATCCTCCTCCATGGCGTAGGCTGTTTGAGCAATGATTGGCAAGTTGGGCTTCTCCTTTTTTATCATTCTGGTAGCGTCAAGGCCATTAATTTCAGGAAGTTTAATGTCCATCAACACCAGCTGGATCTGGGGGTTAAAGAGCGCAAAGTCGACAGCCTCACGACCATTTTTAGCAATAATGACAGTGGCACCCCTTTTTTCGAGCATAGCCTTCAGCAAAAGGCTGTTGCTGGGATCGTCTTCAACCACCAGAACAACAAGTTTTTCGAGCATTTTGTATGGGTAAACCCCCTCTTTGGGCTGCGGGTGTTGCTGTGTTGCAGCGATAAATGGAATGGAAATGTAGATTGAGGTTCCATTTTCGGCGCTTGTTTCGAACCATATGTTTCCGTTGAGCAACTTAATGAGTTCCCTCGATAGCGATATGTTTAAGCTGACGCCCTCCGCTAACGGTTGCATTGGTTCAGTGTAGACATTCTGGTCCTCGAGCAGCTGCCGCATCTCGTTTTCGGAAATTTCTTTATTTACTTCGCGAAGAATAA
This sequence comes from Williamwhitmania sp., assembly GCA_035529935.1. NCBI lineage: Bacteria > Pseudomonadati > Bacteroidota > Bacteroidia > Bacteroidales > Williamwhitmaniaceae > Williamwhitmania > Williamwhitmania sp. The sequence continues at coordinate 39,830 of DATKVT010000209.1, forward strand.
AAATTAGGTTGCCCGAATCTTCTTTTATTAGCAGTGAAACTTCTCCTTCTTCAATAATGCGAGAAAAGGAGTTTGCTAGGTTACATATGGCTTGTTTAAGTCGTCGCTCATCTGTTCTTATGTAGATTGGATTTGAAGGTGCCTCGATCTTAAATTGGACCTTGTCACGCAGCAAGGGCTCAACCTCCTCGTGGAGATAAGTAATGCACTCCTGCATAAGTTTGTCAATGCTGATTCTGCTTAGGCTAACCTTTAGATTCCCTGTTTGGATTTTTGATAGGTCAACAAGGTTATCGATAACCTTAAGTAGGTTTAGGCTGTTTTTTTGAATTATATCAAAAACCTCATGATACTTATCTTCTTCAATCTGACCCTTTTGCACAAGGTTGGAAAAACCTACGATTGCATTCATTGGGGTTCTAACTTCGTGTGAAAGGTTTGCTAGGAAGGTATCCCTCTGTTCGGCAAACCGCTTACCATCATGCATATGTAGGTTGAGCTGATTTCTCGACTGGAGAAGTTCTGCCATGGCCTTTTCCTTGTCCTTGCGTTCAACCTTGAAAAGAGCAATAGCTCTTCTCATATCTTTTCGGGTATTTTTTGTGGCAAAAAAGTAATAAATGGTCAGACCAATGGCAAGTAACATTAACCCGAAAAAGGTAAGGCTCAGTGGTATTAAATTTTTTGCGCGGCGTTCGTCTTTTTTAACGTAAATGAACTTGTCGAGCGACTTGTCCGATTTTGCTAGGCCAAGTTTATAGTAGGTTTGGGCTATCTTATTCCATCGCTTCTTATCCATGTGTCCAACTTCAATTATTCCCGGCATAATGTACTTGTCCAGCGTTTGAGCCTCAAAAAGCAAATGGTCCTTGATCTTTGTTGGGTTATATTTTTCAAGAATTAAATCGGCCATCTCCTCCTGATGGCTAAGCGCGTAATCCCAACCCTTCAGTGAAGCTTCAAGAAATTTATCAGCAGTATTGGCATGTTTACTGATGTAATTTTGGGTGGTAAAGAGGCAATCAGCATAAAAATTAATACCGTAATCATCGGGTGAAATGGTTACGTAGTCGATGTCGAACTTCTGCAAAAAGTAAGGTTCGTTAGATACATATGCATTGAGCGCATCTACCTTTCCCGAAAGTAGCTCGTTTAAGCTGAAGGATGGAGGTACAACTTTGTAATCCCCTTTATTAAGTCCTGCTTCCTTAAGCATGGCAAATATTTCGCCCGCATAGCCCGTTTCACCGACCATGATTGTTTTTCCTCGAAGATCCTTTGCCGAGGTAATGCCCGATGATTTTTTCACCAACAGCACCGAAGGTGAACGCTGGCAGATGGCGGCCATTACTACCACTGGCTCCCCGTTGAGGTAGTGCACAACAATACCTGAATTAGCTATACCAAAATCGTAGTTGCCCTTAACTACCTGATCAATGGTGTATGCTTCCGAGTCAGCCTCCTTAATTTCAACATCAAGACCGGCTTTCTGGTAGTATCCCTGAGCAATGGCTGCGTAGTATCCTGCAAACTGGAACTGATGCTTCCATTTAAGCAGGAGCTTTACCTTCTCAAGCGCGAGTGAGTTGGATGGGATTAGAGCAAGAAAAAGTGCTATAAGCGCTACAAAAACATGTTGTTTAAACTTTGTAGCAATAGACAATAAGTGGATATTTATTAACTTTCGTGTGAAGTTTCTGTTTCCCATGGGAACGTTATATCAACGCTAATTATTTGGCAAGCAAAATACTAAAAAAAGCTATGTTGACAATTTTATCACCGTCAAAAACAATAAAATTCACACCTCCAGAATATAAGGTTTCGGGGTCTCAGCCTAGGTATTTGCGCTATGCAGCAAGCCTAGTTCAACGAATGAAATCCATGGATATGGATGAAATCTCCACTCTCATGCAGATTAGTCCTGACCTTGCCCGACTTACTGTTGAGCGGTTTCAGCAGTGGCATACTCCTTTCACGGAGGCAAATGCTACTCCAGCACTCTTTACCTTTAGGGGTGACGTGTACGAAGGGTTCGAAGCCAACTCGCTATCTCTGGAGGATGTAGAGTTTGCTCATGGGTCAATTCGAATACTTTCTGGGCTGTATGGCGTTTTAAGACCGCTCGATTTTATGCAACCCTACCGATTGGAGATGGGGCGCAAGGTCACCACGAACGGCTTTGCCAATCTTTATGAGTATTGGGGCAATATGCTGGTAAATGATTTACTAAAAGAATTGGAAAGCCAAGTTATACCCGTGCTAATAAATCTTGCGTCGCAGGAGTATTTCAAATCCGTTGCGCCCATTGCAAAACAGATAAGGGTAGTTACCCCCAACTTTTATGAGTTGACTAGCGGAAAACCGCGAATGGTGGCCATTTATGCAAAGAGGGCCAGAGGGCTAATGGCGCGATTTGTCGTGAAGGAGCGTATTGAAGATCCTGAGCAACTTAAATTTTTTGAGGAGGAGGGTTACGTGTTTAGCCCAAATATCTCCAACGGCGACGCTTGGGCCTTTATTCGCTAGCACCTTGCTTCTTAAAATCCTTCTCTGTTGATTTATCTACAATTGCCTCACTTAACTATTCAACATACACTACCAATCCTTTAAGGTATTCTCCCTCAGGATGGTAAATGTTGATGGGATGATCAGCAGGCTGCGATAGCTGATGTAGAATACGCACCTTACGGCCAGCAATGGCGGCAGCCGTAAATACGGTATTCCGAAAATGTTCCTTGGTAACTACCTGAGAGCAGCTGAAAGTGAATAAAATTCCACCCGACTGGATTTTTGAAAGCGCAATGGTGTTGAGCCTTTTATACCCTTGGAGCGCATTGCCCAATACTTTGTTGTGCTTTGCAAAGGCGGGTGGGTCGAGTACAATGAGGTTGTATTTTTCCTCCTCCTTTCGGAAAAAGCTGAAAGCATCCTCCGCGAAAGCTTTATGTTGGGAAGCGTTTCCAAAGTTGCGTTCTACGTTGGCATTGGTCAGCTCAATGGCTCGCTTGGAGCTATCCACGCTATGCACTAGGTTGGCTTTGCCACGCAGGGCATAAACAGAGAATCCACCAGTATAACAAAACATGTTGAGCACGTTTCTTCCGGCACTGTAGCGTTCGAGCAACATGCGGTTTTCCCGCTGGTCGATATAGAAGCCGGTTTTTTGTCCTTCAGCCCAGTCAATGTCAAAATGCAAGTCGTTTTCTCTTGCCCACGAGGTTCCCAACTCACCAATAAGGAAGCCATCTTGTGGGTTGAGCCCAGCGTTAAAGGGCAGGGTGGTTGAACTCTTATCGTACACGGACTGAAGCTGCATCTCCGGAATGGCCATCAGCGATTCGGCAATGATTTGGCGGTTGCGGTACATGCCAACCGTATGGGCTTGTATTACGGCAGTGGTATCGTATATGTCGACGATTAAACCAGGTAGCCCGTCTCCCTCTCCATGGATAAGCCGAAAGGAGTTGGTGTGGCTGTTTTGCATTAGGCCTATTGCCTTACGCAGCTTTATTGCTTCCACAATTCTTTCGTGCCAGAAGTTATCGGTGAACTTTTCGGGTTCAAAGGTGAGCATTCTCACAGTTATGGAACCAATTTGGTAGTGTCCGGTTCCGATGAAGCTGTTTTCAGCAGTGAATACCTCTACTAGATCACCTTCAGCAGGACTTCCCTCAATGCGGGCAATTGCTCCAGAGAATATCCAGGGGTGAAACCGGAGCAGCGACTGTTCCTTGCCTCTTTTTAAGATTATGGTGGCTATCATGCAGGGGTAACTTTTTTATAACAAGAAAGTTTATTGTAAATCTGTAGGCACATGTATGCATCTGTTGCTGCGTAACGTTTTTGTGCCTCGGTAAGCGTGGTGTTTTCCCAGTTGGTGAGCTGCTGCGATTTAGAAATTCGCACGCCAAGCACAATGGCTGAAAGTTTCTTTAGGCTCTTGCCTTCAATACCAAAGGGAGTGCTGTAAGTTTGCAGTTCCATAAAGCCTCCTGGCGAAAATTCGGAAAGAGCACGCAGCGATCGTATATCATCTTTAATGCCTACGCCAATTTTCAGGATATTATTGCTGGCGAGCACTTCCTTTAACTGTTGAGGCATACCAGTGCTTCCTAGTTGAAATAGAAAGGCCTCTTCGGCTGTAGATAGCTGTAGAAGTGCCACATGGTTGTTTGTGCCTTTTCGAAAAGAGGGTCGAGTTTCTGTATCGAACCCCAGAGCGTCTTTTTCTAGCAGATAGTTAGCGGCACTCACAGCCTCCTCGGGCGTATTAATAGTTATGATTTTGCCTTCGAAGTGAAAGAAGGGTAGCAGCTCTAACTCCTCTTTCTCAATATTTTGTTTAAAACCTAGAACCATTATTTCTTTTTATACTCTTCTTGTTTCCTTGAGATTATCCAGTTGCTGGTGTCTTGCTCAACATTTTTTGCTTCTTCAGAACTAGAAAGGCTTTCTGGATTTTCGAGTAGCCGGTGTATGGTGCTCATGGTGGAGAGTACCTTTATACCCCAGTATCGCTGAAAATTATATTTAATCTCCCAGAGAGCATCGTTCATTATTTGCTCAGCTCCAATTTGGAAGAGGGAGCTGTAGTCTTTCAAGTCTTGGTATATGTCGGCAAGGTTTTCCGAGATAGAGGATACCTTGGCCTCATCGGTTTCGCTCTCCTCGTCCATGAGTTCCAAATAGCTGTCGTATTTGCCAATAATTGCGAGCAGACGATTGTGGATTGCTTGCCACTCTTCTTCTGTGACAAACTTTTCGTTGCCATCATCAAAGAGCAGCTCTGTTTGAGGAAGAAGCGTTGCTTTCATATATAGGAATGGCAACACTTTCTGGAGTGTGCTTAGTAGAGAGGCAACCTCTGTGCTCGTGGGATTTTCAATAAATTTACAAACCTCATTAGCAACAGTGGTAAATTCCAACACTGGCTTTGAATATACTAGCTGCCCGGCCCCTTCAAATTCTGTCATTATTCATTTTTTTATGGCGGCAAAGATACAAAACTATTGCGGATTACTCCAATGAAGATGGTTGTTGCTGAGTGTTAGCTTCTCATGGTCAAGTAGCCAACGAATAACTTTGGTGGTTTTATCTGAAGGAAATGCAAGGCTATCGGTTAGTTCCTCCACCGTTTGGCTTTTTGCAGCAAGGGCATCCTTAATTCCATTGAGGATGTTGTCGAATTCAACCTTGCTGAGGTCTATCTCGTTGCGCTGCTTGCATACATCGCACAGCCCACAGCGGTAGCTTGTATTTTCACCAAAGTAGGAGAGCAGCTGCTGGCTTCGGCATTTGGTAGTTGTCTCAGCATACTGAAGCATGGCTTCAATTCTGCCCTGGTAGCGTGTTTTGCGGTTCAGGTAGCTCTCTGGAGAGATGCGCAGGTTTTTATCGTCAAGCCGTTCCTCCTGCATAATCAGTAATGGAGTCCTTTTTTGTTGAAAGTAGCTAACAACGTGCAACTTATCAAGCATTTTTATCAACTCCTTCATCTCCAAACCTGTAATGCTTGCGCGCTTTGCAAGCGTATCTTCCTCTATTCTCACAAATCCGGAGAATAGGCCAGGGTAGGTTCTCAGCAGGAGCTTAATAACTTTGTCGAGGGCGGGGTTTGTTACCTGCAACTTGTAAAGCTCATTACGCTCCATAATAAACATCAACCTAGAGGGGTTGTCAATCTCTTCGGTTAGTTCGAGGTAACCCTCCATCTCCAAAATCTTGAGCGAGTTGAATGCTCTGAGTGCATTTAGCTTGTATGAGGATGCGAAATTTTGCAACTTAAAGTCGTGGACCGTCTCTTTCCCTCCGCCTAGGGGTAGCTGCAGGTAGTTACCCAGCGCATGGTAGGTGCTCTTTACCTCCTCAATGGGAGGGAAGGTGGTTTCAATCCGTTGTTTTAACTTTAGCTTGTCGCTAGGGCTATAGAGCAAAATGGCAAAGGCGGTTTTCTCATCACGGCCTGCTCTTCCTGCCTCCTGGAAATAGGCTTCTGGAGAATCGGGCAAGTCGGTGTGGACAACAAATCGCACGTCCGACTTATCGATGCCCATGCCAAAGGCGTTGGTAGATACCATGATTCGGATTTTTCCCTGCTTCCACTGATCCTGCTTAATACTTCGGGCGTCGGAACCTAGCCCAGCGTGGTAGTAATCGGCGGAGAACCCATGGCTGACCAACAGCTCAGCCATGTCCTTTGCCGACTGGCGATTCCGTACATACACCACACCGCTGCCGGGGATTTTCTCCACCAATTTAACAAGCAATTTTGGCTTATCTTCGGTTTCCCTTACTACATAAATTAGGTTCTTTCGCTCAAAACTTTTTTTCAACAAATTCTTCTTGCTGAATTGGAGCCTTTCCTGAATATCGATGGACACCTCTGGCGTTGCAGTAGCGGTGAGGGCTAGGATAGGAACATTAGGTATATAGCTCCTTATCTCCGCAATCTTCATATAGCTGGGTCGAAAATCATAACCCCACTGCGAGATGCAGTGTGCCTCGTCTACCGCGAGGAGGTTTACATTCATTCCCTTCAACTTGTCGGTAAAAAGTCTGGTACCCAGCCGTTCGGGCGATAGGTAAAGGAATTTGTAATCCATGGTAGCCGCTTTTTCCAGCACGTTGTCAATTTCGCGACGGCTCATGCCAGAGTGCACAGCTAATGCCTTAATACCCTTTTTTGCAAGGCTTTCTACCTGATCCTTCATTAGGGCAATGAGAGGCGTGATTACGAGACAAATACCCTCCTTGGCTAACGCTGGAACCTGAAAGCAGATGGATTTACCCCCGCCAGTTGGCAGCAGGGCAAGGGTGTCGTTGCCATCGTATACCGACTGAATTATCTCCTCCTGAAGAGGACGAAAAGAGGCGTAACCCCAGTAGCGTAATAGTATTTGGTTGAAGTTGTCCATTAATCACAAATGTAGGGTTTAACCACAACTTGAGCAAGAAGGATCAAGTGTTAAAAATAGTTATTTTGGGTTGACTCCAAGGCCTTTTATGTCAAGGAGGAAAATGCTTTGCGTATTTTTTTGTACTTTAGCGCAATTTTTAACAAAAACGCTACCCATGTCATTCCTTAACGAAAAGTTGGTGGGCGAAGGGCTAACCTTTGATGATGTTCTTTTAGTTCCTGCCTATTCAGAAGTTTTGCCTCGAGATGTAAGCGTTGCTACTCGCTTTAGTAGAAACATTGAGTTAAATGCTCCAATTGTTTCTGCTGCAATGGATACCGTTACCGAAGCGGCTTTAGCCATTGCCATTGCAAGAGAAGGTGGAATAGGTGTTGTCCACAAAAACATGAGCATTGAAAAGCAGGCGGCCCATGTTCGTATGGTGAAACGTGCTGAGAATGGGATGATTTACGATCCTATCACCATCAATAAGGATGCCAATGTTGGCGATGCTCTCACCCTAATGCGAGACTATAAGATTGGTGGAATTCCGGTCGTTGATGAAGCTAAACGGTTAATTGGCATTGTAACCAACCGCGACCTTCGCTTTCAGGAGGATATGAAGCGTCCGATTACTGAAATAATGACCAAGGATAATGTCATTACTACTGGTCCGGGAACCGATTTGTCACGGGCCTCTGCTATACTACAGCGGCATAAGATTGAAAAGCTTCCGGTGGTTGACGAAAACAATAAGCTGGTTGGGCTGCTAACCTATAAAGATATAACCAAAATTAAAGATAATCCAAGCGCTAGCAAGGATAGCAAAGGGCGTTTGCGCGTTGCTGGTGGTGTAGGGGTTACCTTCGACACCATGCTTAGAGTTGATGCGCTAGTTGAAGCACAGGTAGATGCCATTGTGATTGACACCGCTCATGGTCATAGCATGGGAGTGGTGAATATGCTGAAAGAAGTTAAGGCAAAGTATCCACATATCGATGTGGTGGTGGGGAATATTGCAACAGCAGAAGCAGCCATTATGCTTGCTAAGGCTGGTGCTGACGCAGTTAAGGTGGGCATTGGTCCTGGATCAATTTGTACCACTAGGGTTATTGCTGGTGTTGGGGTGCCACAGCTTACCGCAGTTTACGATGTTGCCAATGCGCTTAAGGGAACTGGCGTTCCTGTTATTGCCGATGGTGGAATAAGATATTCGGGCGATATTGTTAAAGCACTAGCCGCCGGAGCCGACACAATCATGGCTGGTTCCCTTTTTGCAGGAACGGAGGAGTCACCCGGCGAAACCATTATTTACAACGGAAGGAAGTTTAAGTCCTACCGGGGTATGGGGTCTGTGGAGGCAATGCAGCTGGGCTCTAAGGATAGGTATTTCCAAGATGTGGAGGATGATATAAGTAAGCTTGTACCGGAGGGAATTGCTGCACGCGTTCCATACAAGGGTATGCTGGCTGAAGTTTTCTACCAGATGATTGGTGGGTTGAGGGCCGGCATGGGATACTGCGGTTCACCGAACATTCCGGCGTTAAAGGAGGCAAAGTTTGTAAGGATTACCAACTCAGGAATAATGGAAAGTCACCCACACGATGTGACCATTACGCGTGAAGCTCCAAACTATTCAAGATAGACAAAGAAATAGAATTGCTTTTTTCTCGTTTTGGGAAGAAAGAAAAGCTTTATTAGCCTTATGCTGAAAAAATTTGTTGCCCTTTCAATGTTCACCTTCTGCCTGATTGGCATCGCCAGTTCACAGCCGTTAGATAAGGTGGCATTAACCATTAATGGAAAGCCAATCACCTTGGCCGAGTTTAACTACCTGTTCAGCAAAAACAGGGATGTCAAGGCATCGGTTGATAGTGCACAGGTTGCCGATTATGTCAACCTTTTTGTGAACTACAAGTTGAAGGTTGAAGACGCTTTGGCCCAGAAGCTCGACACAGCCTCCTCATTTAAAGTTGAACTTGCCTGTTACCGCAAGCAGCTGGCGGCTCCATATCTTACCGATACTACTGTTGATCAGGAGGTGCTGCATGAAGCATACAACCACATGCTTTTCGACGTTAGGGCGTCGCACATCCTCATTCCGCTAAAGGCCGATGCTACCCCCGCCGATACGCTTGCTGCCTACACAAAGGCAATGGAGGTTAGGAAGCTTGTTCTAGAGAATCGTCCTTTCGATTCTTTAGCAGTGGCATACTCCGGCGATCCTTCCGCCAAGCATAACGGCGGCGACCTTGGATTTTTTACAGCATTTAGAATGGTCTATCCTTTCGAGGATGCAGCCTACAAACTTAAGGTGGGTGAAGTCTCCCCGCCAGTTCGTACTCGTTTTGGATACCATATTATAAAGGTTACCGATAGGCGTCCGGCCAGAGGTGAGGTTAGGGTGGCGCACATTATGGTGATGGTTCCCAAGGGTGCTACTGCTCATGAGTGGAGCAGTGCACGTGCTAAGATCGACGACATTCGCGATTCGGTGATGTATGGTGCCGACTTTGCCAAGATGGCCTCTACATACTCCGACGATAAGGGTACTGCTAAAAATGGTGGCGAGATTGCTCCATTTGGCATTGGACGCGTTATCCCTCCTTTTGAAGATGCTGCGTTTGCTTTGACATACGTGGGCGAGGTTAGCCAGCCTGTACAAACGCCCTACGGTTGGCATATCATCAAGCTGCTGGAGAAATATCCCACACCCTCCTTCGATGAGGTTCGACAGAAAATAAAGGAAGGCATCAGCCGCGACGAGCGCAGCGCTGCGGGGAGAGAGGCTTTTGTTGAGCAATTGAAAAAAGATTATAGCTACAAAGCTGACCTTAAGAACGCGTTGGCGGTTATTAACCTAATTGACTCCTCTTTTGCCACTAAAACTTGGAGCGCTCAGGTTGCAAAACGTATGTCCAAACCAGTATTCTCCTTCAGCAAGAAAAAGTTTACCCAATACCAGTTGGCACAATACCTGTCGGGTCATGAGGGGAGTATGCCAACGAATAGGACCTCCTTTGCAAATGAAATGGTAAATGCTATGGCCAACGATAGCCTGCTTGCCTATGAATCATCGAAGCTTGAGAGTAAATACCCGCATTTTCGTTTTCTCATGAAAGAATACCACGATGGCATTTTACTCTTCGATATTTCTACCCGCTTGGTTTGGAATAAGGCTTCTGACGATACCGTAGGCTTACGTCAATTCTATCTCGAGAACAAGACAAATTACATTCAACCTTTGGTGGAACATGCTGCCATTGCGGTGTATTCCGATTCTACCTTAGCTTATGGGGCTAAGCATGTTGTGGATTCAATTGGTTTCGCTCATATTGTTGTCGATTCGTTAAAAAAATCCTTTGGTAAGGCTCTCAAGCCGGTGAATTTTGCCAGCGGCTGGTATCGTCCTGCTGATCATGTTTTATTGTCGAAGCTGCCGGTTGGGCAAGGAGTTTTTGTTGTATGTAAGAAAAATGCATCTCCGGCACTTGTGGTTATCGATGGTGTGAAGCAGAATTACCTACCTGACCTAAATGAAGTTAAGGGTATGGTTACCTCCGATTATCAGGAAAAACTTGATAAGGAGTGGGTTAAGCAGCTAAGGGCAAAATATCCAGTCCTAATTAATTGGGCTGTTTTGAAAACCCTCATAAAGAAATAGGATAGACCTGTTTAACTTCGTTACTTTGAGCTTTGATTCATAATTAATGCATTCTGATGTGAAAAATGTTTTTGTAGGAATAGTGCTATTCTCTTTACTGGCTAGCTGTAGCCTTTTTACGAGGAAATCGGTGGAAAAACCAATTGCCCGTGCCTATGGGAAGGACCTTTTTCTATCCCAAATTTTGGAGATTTTCCCCAAAGGAATCAGTAAGGAGGATAGTATTCAGTTCTTGAAAAACTATACCGAGAGTTGGGTTAAAAGGCAAGTGACCTTGCAAAAAGCGGAGGCCAATCTCACTACTTCGCAAAAGAACGTCGACCATCTGCTGGATGATTATCGCACCTCGTTGCTTATTTACAAGTATGAGCAGATGTTTATCCAGCAAAAGTTGGATACCGTGATCACCAATCAGGAAGTGACGGATTTTTATAACAACAATAAGAGTAACTTGGTGCTCTTGAATTCCATTGTAAAAGCGCTATACATCAAGTTGAAAAATAACTCTCCTGTACTTGAGAAAGTAAAGGCTATTTATCGCTCGAACAAGAGTGAAGACATTAAGCAGTTGGACGATTTATGTCTTCAGGGAGCCGAAAAGTACGATTACTTTAACGAGCAGTGGGTTCCTTTTAGTTTGGTGTTGAAAGAGATTCCTTACCAACCCGATAATCAGGAGGATTTTTTACGGCGCAACCAAAATTTGGAGTTTAAAGATAGCCTGAATACCTATCTTGTGAACATAAAGGACTACAAAATGAAGGGCGAAGTTGCCCCATTAGAGTATGAGGAAGAGAATATTAGGATGATTATTCTGAACCAGCGCAAGCAGGTTCTGATTAAAGATTTGGAGTCGAAAATTTACAATGAGGCTCTAAACCATGGACAATTTAAAGTATTTGTACAATAGAGGAAAAAATGATGAATAGAGTTACAAAGTTGTTTGTAGGATTTAGCGCCATTGCGTTAGTCTCCTTTTCGCCAAAAGCCTTTTCGCAAAAGGTAATCGTTGACCAAGTAGTAGCCGTTGTAGGGTCAGACGCCATTCTTGCTTCCGATGTTGAACAGGAGATACTTCAAATGCGTGCCGAGGGTATCCCCGTGAACGATAATACTCGTTGTGAGGTTTTGGAAAATCTGATGACGCAAAAAATACTTCTCAACCAATCCAGAATCGACTCTGTTTTTCCAAGCGAATCGCAGGTAGAGTCACAGCTAGAGCAACGTCTTAGCTATTTCTCCAATCAGCTGGGGTCTCAAAAGGCGATTGAAGATTACTTCAAGAAATCGATTTACGAGATTAAGGCGGACTTGAAGGAGAGCCTACGGGATCAAATTCAAACGCAGCAAATGCAGGCTAAAATTACGGATAAGGTTACTATTACACCGTCTGAGGTGAAGGCTTTTTATAAGTCGATGCCCGTGGATAGCTTGCCAATGATAAACCTCCAGTATGAGATTGAGCAGATTGTAAAATATCCATCCGAGGCCTCCCAGGCTAAGTTTGAGGTGAAGCAGAAGCTGCTTGCGCTGCGTCAGCGTATTTTAAATGGTGAAAAATTTGCAACTCTCGCCATTTTATATTCCGAAGACCCGGGATCTGCCAAAAGAGGTGGAGAATTGGGCTTTCGATCGAGAGGCGAATTGGTTAAGCCCTTTGCCGATGTAGCGTTTAACCTGAAGGTAGGTCAGGTTTCACAGATTGTGGAGACAGAGTATGGCTATCACATCATACAGCTCATTGAAAAGAAGGGTGACAAGGTAAATGTTCGTCATATTCTCATGAAACCCACTTTCTCCCCAGACGATGAGATTAAGGTTCAGCAAAACCTTGACAGTATTGCAACCGCCATTCGCCAGGATAGCATTACCTTTGAAAATGCAGCTCGCAAGTATTCGGACGATAAGAACACAAACCTCAACGGAGGCATCATGGTAAATCCGCAAACCGGTTCCTTCCGGTTTGAGAAGGATCAGCTAATGCCAGCTGACTACTTCGCCATTAAGGAGTTGAAGGAGGGAGAGGTTTCAAACGCCTTTGAGTCGAGGGACGAATTGGCCAACATGGTATACAAGATTGTTACCGTAAAGAAAATTATACCAGCCCATCGTGCAAACATCAAGGATGACTACGATGTGATTCAAGCAATTGCTCTGCGTAAGCGCCAGCATGAGTTTTTTCTTAACTGGCTCAGTCAGAAGAAGAAAACCATGTTTATTCGCATAGATCCACAGTTTGCTAAATGTAACTTCCGTCAGGAAGGCTGGGTAAAATAAGTTATTGATTGAGAAATATGCGGTTTAGCATTCTTCGCCTCACAGCATTCTTAGTTTTTAGTATTCTTGCATTGCCGCTCTTTTCGCAGGGCGATAATGTGCTAAGCATTGAGCATGCCGATAATGCGTTTGGAATGAAAGGTGCCAATGGAGAATCGGTGCAGAAGCTTATTGGCCATGTTCGAATACGGCATATGGGCACGCTTATGCTGTGCGACAGTGCCTACAAGTATAGCACCGGTATGCTCATTGCTTTCCACAACATTAAGATCATACGTGACGCAGTAACGCTTTATGGAGATCGTTTAACCTACGATGGCAACCAAAAGCAAGGGGTTGTTACCGGCAAGGAGGTTCGCATGGTTGACGACTCTACCGTGCTGGTGACAACAGCCATAAATTTCAACACCCAGTATAATTGGGCTCAGTACTCAACCGGGGGAACCATAACCAGCCCAGATGGAAATTTGGTGAGCCAGTACGGCTCCTACTTTAAGGATGACAAAAAAGCGGTTTTTAAGGGGAAGGTTGTAATAGTTTCGGGGGATAGGGTTATAAAAACCGACTCCATAATGTATCTTACCGACTCTAAAACGGTAGTTTTTATTGCTCCTGCAGTGGTTACCACACCGAAGGAGCAGCTCACCTTCAACCGGGGGAGATACAACAGAGTTACCGGTTTAATGCAGGCCTTTGGCGATGCCAATCTGCTGGATGAGCATCACCGTGAAGTGTTGGCCGATACCATTAACTACTATAAGGAAAAGGAGCAGGCATTTTTGTATGGTAATGTTCAAGTTGCCGATTCTGCGCGTAAAAACTTTATCCTTGGCGATTACGGGTATTTCAACAAAACTCCTCAGGAGATTCTAGTTTCCAAGAAACCGGTGATGGTGTCCGTTTCAGGCGAAAACGATACGATTTTTGTAAAAGCAGACACCCTAAAGTCGCTGCTTACCTATGGCGAAAAGGGCGACACCATTCACAATGTAATTGCCTTTCATAATGTGCGCTCCTTTGGCAAAGATTTTCAGTCGAGCTGCGACTCCATGTTCGTTTCGGGAAAGGATTCCACTGTTACCATGTTCCAAGACCCCATCCTTTGGAGCGATAGCACTCAAATAACCTCAACCACCATTAAGTTCTTTTCGCACAACAAGAAGATGGTTAAGGCCGAGTTTATCAATGAGCCCTTTATTGCCCAACAGGTGGACAGCAGCAACTTCAACCAGCTGAAGGGAAAGAATATGACGGCCTACTTTACCGATAATAAGATAACACGGCTCGATGCCATCGGGAATGGGCAAACCGTTTACTACATGGTGGATAAGGATACCGTTGTCGCTGTAAATATTTGCGAAAGCCAAAACCTGTCGCTCTATTTTGCCAATAGCAGAATACGCCAGATCACCTTTCGTGCTAAGCCCGAAAGCCGCATATTGCCCATAGACAAGCTCGATAAAAGTGATGCTCAGCTTAAGGGGTTTGCATGGAAAGATTCCCTTAGGCCCAAGTCGAGGAATGACATTACCCTGCGTCATATTCGCTTGGTGGGTGAGAAGATGGCAGTTAGCCCTGAGGTAATACCTGCTGCACAACCGGTAATTAAGCCCGCAGCCGAAGCAAAGAAGCCTGAGACGCTGCGGGAACTGAGGAGGGAAAGGCGTCGAAAAGAAAAGGGTAAGCTAAAGAAGTAATCTCCCTATTCCTCTATTATTTTAATTTCAGCTGCGCTGTTGGTAGTGTTATTACCTGAGGATAAGTTCTAGTGCTGGGCAACTTGGCTGCATATTCTGCAGTCATTGTTTCTTCCAATCGAAAAACCATTAACTTTGGTAGTAACCTATAGCTCTTAGCCATGACAAAAAATGCCATAAAAAGAATTGAATTAGGCATTTAAGTAATAAGCATTTTATAGGAATGCGGTTGTATGGTCAGCATTCTGTCTAAAAGGTTGTCAAATAGACCTTTCCCCATAAAGCTACGGTTAAATCGGTAGGTATACTCATCGATATAGGA
>DATKVT010000210.1 GCA_035529935.1 Williamwhitmania sp.
CATAATTTCCGCTAACGTCTCGTTCGTAATTATTTGCCCTTCGCCGCCGAAACTAAGCTCGCAGTTCTGGCAAAAAACACAACGCATGTTGCAATAACCAAAAAAGATCGTGCCTGATCCATTGTGTCCAACTAAAGGCGGTTCCTCCCCATAGTGCGGACCATAGCTGGCGATCACAGCCTTGTCGGGAGCCTGGCAAAAACCAAGCTTTTCTAGCCTGTTGACTCCGCATTGGTGAGGACAAAGATTACACTTTAACAGATGTTCTTTGGCCCTGAGCACTCTTTGTTCCAGTTGATGGTTTTTTAAGAATTTGACGTAACCTGGCTCCATTTTTCACCTTTTTCAAAAAATTTTAAGCGTAATGTTAACGAATAAAAAATCGTCATTTTTATGGGAGCGTTGCCGTAAATAGAATCTCGTTATATAAAACCTTCTTAAATTGTGTTAGGAATTCGGTTTTAAAGTCTTTAAGTTTAAACATTTTTATGTAAGAGTCGTAATCACAAATAAAGCTACCGTTATCACATAATTTCATAACGGAGTTAGAAAAAAAAGATTTTTTAAACAGACATGGTTCCAAGACAACAACTTTGCCATAAGGCTTAAGAATTCGCTGAAACTCAGAGAGATAAGGTGAGAAATCTTCTGAAACGATGTGATGTAACACCGATAGCGTAAGGATGTAATCGATAGAATTGTTCTCCAGAGGCAGATTGGTACCTTCCAAGACTAGAAAGTTGTAACCCGGGTTTAAACATCTGGCATAAGCAATGCGTCGCGAATCCGGATCTACCCCTATATAGTGGTCTTTCGAACACAGGGAGCTAGCTGACCCAATTCCCGAACCAAAATCAAGTACCTTTTTGTCGGTAAAATTAAAATATCGGCCCAGGACACCTTTTATGTACAAATTGTTTAAAATATCTGGACGGACAAACCAATGATAGAGGCGAGGGGATAATTCCATGCATTTTACCTCAAAAATTTTTTAAAATACATGGATTAATATTCCCTATTTTAAAGAATTTATTTATTTTTTGGTTAAGTTGGTTTACCATTCCTAAGCAGGTAATTGGTCCGGCCCAGCGTTGGTAGTGAGAATTACCGGTTTTTTTATTTTCAATTAATAAAAATAAGTCTGTTTACAAATACTATTTTCTGTTTAAGGATTTTTGCTAAGGAGGGGTTTCTTTGACTGTTCAACAAGACCTGCAAAAAGCTATTGCTACTGTACAATCCGCTCTCGGTACCTATTCAACGTTTGCTTAATCGACCCAAGATCAATCCACGAAGGCGCAATCATGCGACAGGAACTGTCGCGTGAATTTGCGACGTGCTGTATAAGAGATGAGGGAAGGTCCCTCGAAGCTGCCATGCAGGTGGAGGCTTTAAACCACCTTAAGCTGCTGTGGACAAAAGCCATGGTAGTGAGCGTTAAGGAAAAGGCGAGGCAAGACCTCGTCAGGTAAGTGCTACGGAGACGAATACAGATGAACCGCTGATAACGTGTCGAAAGGATATGGACGTCATCAAAACCAGGGGGGAGTTGTTAACCTGAGATAAGTCTGGAGGACACCTGTCTGTCCAGATGGTGACCGGCATGAAGGTGGCGTGAACTTAGCACAGGCTCTTATGGGGAACGTGGGAACCTACGACTTCGATGATAAGGGAGAAATCCAAGTGGCAGACGCTCTTTGAATCGGTCAACATAGATGTTGTTGTGCCTCCAGAAAACAGCAAGCGTACCATTGCGCTTGGTACCAAATTTTCACCCGAATCCGCTTGCCTCCCCCTTAAACTTAACCTGGGTAACTTTATTGAGGCGGCTGAAGAGGTCGGTTTGCTAAACCGTTAGGGTGGGTAACTGCCGCGAGGGTTCAAATCCCTCCTTCTCCGCCAGATATATTCCTCGATAGCTCAATGGTGGAGCAACCGGCTGTTAACCGGTAGGTTGTAGGTTCGAGTCCTACTCGGGGAGCCATGGCAGGGTAGCCAAGTCGGTCTAAGGCAAGCGGTTCATACCCGCTCATGCGAGGGTTCGAATCCCCCCCCTGCTACCAAAACATGCGGGTGTAGCTCAATGGTAGAGCGCTAGCCTTCCAAGCTAGTTACGAGAGTTCGATTCTCTTCACCCGCTCCATTAGAACTAATTTCTCTGTTACATATATTTGCGCTCTCCCTATACTAATGAAGTTTATCGGAGACGTATTTGCGAAGGTGAAAAC
This sequence comes from Williamwhitmania sp., assembly GCA_035529935.1. NCBI lineage: Bacteria > Pseudomonadati > Bacteroidota > Bacteroidia > Bacteroidales > Williamwhitmaniaceae > Williamwhitmania > Williamwhitmania sp. Next base: position 2,229 of record DATKVT010000210.1, read on the forward strand.
GCATGGGGAAGGAATAAGCGTTGCTTGCCCTAGGCCATCTAATTCTTTGAAAGCTTACAAGATATTGCTTACCAAGGATCCGTACAATGAATTAGCCACAGAATATTTAGCAGAACGCGAACGCGAAAAGGAACAACGAGTTACTCGACAGCTTCAAGTAAAAGGATATTAAGTTTCAAAAGTGTGTTAAGATAGGTTCCAAATGAGGCAATATTAATGTGATATATCGCAATCACCAGAATCTTATTAGCGATAGCTGTTGTGCCGCTTTCGTGGGATGTGGTCCGTTTAATCCCTCAGGTAGTTGGATGAGATAAATAGTTCTCTTCTGATTCGTCATGGGATATTATCCTCCGATCTGGTCAAATGTTATTAATCCATCAATAGTTTTTAAAACAAATCCCTCTCGGTTCAATTGGTCGAGAATGACAGGCAAGGCTTTGACTGTATTCTCTTTTGGATGCATTAATACAATCGCACCGGATTTATTTGGTTTAATCCCAAACCGAATGGCTGGATTAAGAACACGTTTCGCGATAATCTCTGCTGTACTGTCTCCCCTCCAATCGACAGTATCCAATGTCCATAGAATGGTCTGATAGCCCAATTCATCAGCTGCTCGCAGTCCAGAAACACCCTTCTCTCCATAAGGCGGTGCGTAAAAACGTGTTTTTCGTCCAATGATTCCTTCAATGATCCTTTCTGTTTTTATAATTTCTTCTTGGTTAGACCCTACAGAAAGATGATCAGGATGCGGGTGAGAATACCCATGATTTTCAATTTGGTGACCTCGGCTTGCCATTGATTTCAGTAATTCTGGATGTTTCTTGGCCCAACGCCCGGTAACGAAAAAGGTTGCCGATGCCTTGCCTTTATCCAATGCATCCAATATTGCCGAAATATATTCTTCGCCCCAATCCACGTTAATCGTTAAAGCCATGACTTTCTGATCCGTTTTGACCTGTTCTATTGGCTTTGAGACCGTAGCATTAGATACAAGGACCCATTTTCCAGTAACAATTCCAACAAACAATAGAAGGAAAATCACGACTAACGAAAGTACTCTTCGTGAGATTCTTAAATTAATGAACACCCATATCCCCCCTCCTATACATTTATGCGAAGAGGGGACCTAACAGACTGATCATTCTTCAGATAATATTGGTCTGTTTATATATAAGTTTTATTATAAGTGTGTCGGTGAAATGAGTATGCTTTGCAAATCGTTATTGGTTAAGACAATATAATTGAGTCAATTTGTTCGTAGTTTTGACGTCGTTGAATAAACGTTTTATGAGGGAGTAGAGCGAGGTAACATTCTGAATGTTGCTTACGAATGCAGCAACTCAGATAATGGCACTATTTGAATGCCTTGATTACTCATTTCCGGCAGCATCTCCCTTATAGCCCGGGCAGTATTAGGGCCTTGTGGTCCGACGTGCCCGATACCTATAGCTTTACCAGAAGTTTTAGCTTTAGCTATCAATAGTCTTATTTGTTCTTTTATAGAATTAAGATCAGCTGAATTGTCCAAGAAAACATCCCGGGTACCGGATATAACACCTGCCTTCTTTGCTTCCTGGGCCAAAATTGTGGATTCACTGGTCCTGCTGTCCAAAATTATCAAATTGCGTTCTTTGGCGGTTTCCACAATCGCTTCCACTATTGCAGGATTCTCTGTGCTTTTTGATCCCATGTGATTGCTGATACCAACAGCATAAGTTATTGCTCCACACTGTGGTCAAGTCGAGTTCTAAGTTCCTAGGGAGATAAATTTGTGGATAAGGCACCGGGTCCAAGC
>DATKVT010000211.1 GCA_035529935.1 Williamwhitmania sp.
TGGCTCCCCGGTAAAAATTCCCGAGGTTGCCACGGTTATCCCGCGTACCGCTACATCTCTATTTTACTGTCCAGTTTGCCGTGGAATCAGTGTCCAGTTTGCCGTGGAATCAGTGTCCAGTTTGCTCCGGAATTCGCAGAAACCCTATCTAAGAGCTACCGAAGCTATTGAGCTAGGAGTTATAGTTGGTGATACCCGAATTAGCTTCGAGATCGGAGTAATAAATCAAAAATTGCAGTCCAACGCAAATAAAAATAAATCTCGAGCAAGGACAGATTTCCGACTGGAGATAATTCACCATTATGAAATACCTGAAAGTCAGACAATCTGGCAAGATGAAGGTGATATAAATCTAGAAGATCAGATAAGAAATATTTCCGCAGGACTGCTGATTGCTGGGGAATTCTTATATCGTGCTCAGCAGCAGCGAAACTATAATTGGCTAGTCGCGAGAAAGGCCGAGCATGAAGAAGAGAAGCGAGTTGAACGTGAGAAACTAGAACGTGATCGACTGGAGCGTCAGCTTCATCTCGAACGTAAAAAGCGTCGGCAACTTATTTCAGATGTTTTGGGATGGAGGAGGGCAGATGAGATCCGAGAGTTTGTGGCAGAGGTTAATACTCGTGCAGACTCAAGCATTCAACCTGAAACATTAGAAAAACTCCAAAGGTGGTCAGTATGGGCATTAAATGAGGCTGATATGATGGACCCAATGAAGCGTTCTTTAGATGAAGTAGTTGGTTATTTGTAAGAAGAGCAAATTTATGTATTTCAAGGTATACCTTCGTAAAGGAAGCATATTATTTGGCCAAGGTGGAATCATCTATAAAGTCGATATTATCAATTGAGTCAATATCAAAGATAAGGTTCCCTTTGTAGAAGAGGAAATATTGTTTTGCTTCACCAAATCCATATTTACTAAGAAACTTCTTCCTACCTAGCTTTTCGCACTCGCTTATTGCATTGAGTACAGACTCTTTCTTTTCAACATGAGGGACCGGCTTGATTCAGTGCTCCCTAACCGTTACGACTTGCGCCAATTAATAATTTTGTATAAGAAATACATTTCACTATTATCTCTTTAATTTGATTGTACTTTATGAAAAGTAGCTACTTTTGCTTCTGTTTGTAGGGATGGTTCTCTGGCAAAAAAACCTGAGCGAGTATTTTATTTGCCATTTTCGTAGTCCAGATTTCTAAATTGATGCTAATTTCCCAGACGGTTTTTCCAAAAAGTAGGTGGAAAAGAACTAATATGGAAAAAGCCAATATTATGGCTTCCATAATGAGGTTGTATTTGTTCGTGCTGAATTTATTGATATCTATGCCAATTACAATTTCCGGCAAAGTCAGAAGCAATCCAATTACAGCTAGCGAAAATAATATGTAAATTGATCCCCAACGTATGGTCTTGCCAATTCCCTCTGCTAAGTTACTCAATTGAGAAGTTTGGCTCATTGCAAGTGTATGGAAATCTAAAACTGCTTTCTCAGTTGTTGCTACCGCTTTATCTAACTTGCCTTGCATTTTATCCGTAATGTTTTGATGCGCGCGCTCTAATATTATCGGGACTGTTCCTTCGGTAAATGCATCCGGAGTCGCTAATGTAGATTCTAGAAGGGCGTTTCTTGCTGCCATAGAAAATCGTAAGATATTGAAATCATCATCTGATATATCCCCTTTGGAATGTAATCTTTCAATTTCGTGTAGATATTTGTTCCATAGTTCTCTGTTTGGGCGCATTGCTGCGTGACTATCCGATATCAACATTTGGGTTGATAGGTTTTGTACATATTGTGGGTTTTTAACCCAAGCTAGAGTGGCCAGAGTGTGATCGTTGATGCAGAGTGGTACTGTATTTTTTGCATACTCTTCAATAAAAAATATTGTTGAGGCGCGTGCCAAATCATTATTTGACGTAACGAATATATGGTTGCAGTTTTCTATGTTATATCGAGGCTGCGCATTACGTAGTCTATGTATAGATGTGAGGCAATCAATGTCATGATGTTGCGCTTCGGTGCTTTGCCTTGGGAGATTCACATTAAGGATTTGGGTAAGCTTTTCTTCATTTAGTCCTAGTGAACTTGAGTGTTGTGGTTTTTCTTTAATATATATTCTAAGGCGTTTTAGTGTGATCTCAAGTGTTGAGATGATCGATTCAATATCACTTGATCGCCACCCCTGGCTAATTGCATATGACAATACCGAAAATGACTTGTAACTTTTACGTGATTTGTCTTGAAGGCTGTGTGCAACTGAATCCAGAATGCCTCTTATCTCATCGTGTGTCTGACTAAAACAAGCAATGTTCACATTCATGTGACGCATGATTTTCAAGAATTCATGGGACTGAGTCGTATATTCTTCGCCCTCGAGACCCAGCGCCCTAAGAATGATTCTCGTATCTAAATATATTGTTAAATCTTCAAACTTCTGTTGCACTTTGCCAATGTCTGGAAGGAATAGAAGTGTGGCAATCATTTGACCTTTTGTTATGGTCTCAACGAGTTTGAAACCATCTTCGTCCTTATCATTCAAAAAAAGTAGGAATGATGCTATTAAAAAATCATTCTTTTGAGACTTATTTGGGGTGATTTTTAGAGGTGCGCCATGAATTGCTGTTTCTAATATGGGTACATTGGTTTTTTGGATAAATTCCAAAAATATTGTTTCTGCTTCTGGGTCGGTTAGTGAAACATTGTGTTGCGATTTACAGTAGGAAATAAATTTGGTTGTTATGGTTTTCAGGATTCGTGTTGCTCGTTGCTTTTCCCGTGCAAAATCGTTGGGAATGCTTGTTAGGTTCCTTACGTAAATTCCATTGATATGTGAAACATAGTTTTTACGCGCAGCACGATTAAGAATTGTACGAAGTGCGCCTTGAGGAATAAGCAATCCAAATTCAGTTTCAGTGATTTTTTGCAGCTCAGGAATACTGACGGCATCATCTTTTGATAGCCTTAGTGCTTCTCCAATAAACGGCACGAAATTTTCTATGTAGTCAGCGCCTTTTTCATCCCAATTCACTTTAAGTAGTGCTAGGCAAACAAGAGAGTTCTCGATACTCATAAAATTCCTCATTGTATTTATTAAGGGACGCTAAAGCGCGCCCCTTAATTTTACGTTGAACGACCGCTTTGTTAGGGAAAACCGGAGCCTGGTAGTACTGAGATTGAATCGCCTCCAAGATTCTTTTTGGCAGCCTCCAAACTTCTCTTTTTGTATTCTTGGTAAGCAGGAATTGATATTGCAAACATAATCCCCATAAAACCCACTATAAACGACATTACAAATGCTACAAAAGCCCAATCCGTTTTGTGTTCTTTGTTAGAAAAATCTTCGTAAGTGGCAATGCTCCGGTCTGATTTGATCGTTACCTTTGAAGTGGTAATCGGCTCTCCTTTAAATGCAAAAGTAATAGTTACTACTTCATTACGTCGAATTCTATTGTACCCACCAATTTGATTAGCACTAGATGGAAGATCAAAATTTGGAGACGTTTTAATGTTCTCTTTTTTTATTTGGTCATCATTCACTTGAATGATTATAGTGGACCCCGATTTTCAGACAATAAATTAAGGTGGTAACCTGCTGCAATTGAGGAGCAGGTGATGAGTGAGTCGAAGCGCAAGAATTTTAGTGGTGAGTTCAAGGCCAGGGTCGCACTTGAAGCGATCCGTGGCA
>DATKVT010000212.1 GCA_035529935.1 Williamwhitmania sp.
TCTTGCTGAAGCTGCTCAGAATTGTCACATCCACAACCCATGGTTTACCCAAGTTAATATTCTAGAGTCATACAAAGCATGGGGAAAAGCACTTTCGCAGGAAAAAGTGGAGCGATTTATTTCAAACTATGACCAACAAAATTCCCATACACCAAAAGTGGTGGGAATTATTTCTGCTGGAAACATACCGCTTGTTGGCTTGCACGATATACTGAGTGTGTTGCTATGCGGTCATAAGCCATTAATCAAACTTTCGGGAAGAGATGGAGGCCTCACAAAGTTGGTCACCGATACTCTTATCGGGTTGGAGCCATCACTTCAGGAAAGTATTGTTTATGCCGACGATCGGCTAAAGGGGTACGATGCCATAATTGCAACCGGAAGCAACAACTCGGCCCGCTACTTCGAGTACTATTTTGCCAAATATCCGCACATCATCAGGAAGAACAGAAATGGCGTAGCACTCCTGTCGGGAAACGAAACATCAGAGCAACTTGCATTGCTCGGAAACGACATCTTTACCTACTTTGGTCTTGGTTGTAGAAGTGTTTCCAAACTTTACGTTCCAAAGGGCTACAACTTCAACGCCTTCTTTAAAGCCATAGAGCCTTGGAGCCACGTAGCCATGCACCACAAGTACGCCAATAATCATGCCTATAACCGAGCCATTTGGCTTATCGATCAGGTGCCCCATCTCGATAATGATTTTTTGCTTGTCAAGCAAAGCAGTGCAATCGCCTCGCCCATTGCAACGCTTTTTTTTGAGGAATATGAGGACCAATCGGCAATAATTGAACACCTTAACCAAAACCTCAACCAGCTGCAATGCGTAGTAAGTAAGGTTGCTGAAGCACCGTTTAGGGTCGATTTTGGCCAAACGCAACAACCAGAACTATGGGATTTTGCTGACGGCGTTGATACAATGAAATTTTTAAAAACCTTAAGATAGCAAACCATGGTATACCGTTTCCGTATGATATCAGGCGAAGTGGAAGGTTTTGCCAGAGAATTTGATATTCTTGGAACCCAAACTTTTTACGACCTTCACCTTACAATCCAAAAGAACCTGGTTTATGATTCTTCACAGATCGCCAGCTTCTTCCTCACCGATGCCACTTGGAATAAGGTAAAAGAGTTTACCCTCTTCGACCTCGACAACGATGACACCTTTGTTGCACCAATGGATGTGGCTACCATTGAGGAGTTTGTAAAGGATCCTAAGCAACGGCTTCTCTACACCTTCGACATGTTCAACGACCGCAGCTTCTTTATCGAGCTGGTAGCTAAAGTAAAGGAGAGCGAAAGCAAAAAGTTGCCCGCATGTATCTTTGAGAAGGGTGAAGCTCCCGTTCAAATAAAGCTCGATGCCGATACCTCCTCCGATCTGTTTCGGGAAGCCATGTCCGACTTTGAAGAGTTCAACAACCTCGCTGAGGGCGAAGTAGAAGAATAGCTCAAGAACTAAAGGGTGACGCAAATCGGAACATTAGTCGTTTTGATCGGGCCAACGGCCGTAGGTAAAACTGACCTCAGTATTGAAATCGCAAAAAAAATTGGGTGTCCAATAATCTCTGCCGATTCTCGGCAGGTATACCGTGAATTGCGCATTGGAACGGCTGTCCCGAGCAGTGAGCAACTGGCCGCAGTTCCTCACCACTTTATTCAAAATAAATCCGTTCTCGATCGATTCACCGCCGGCATGTTCGAATTGGAGGTGCTGGAACTGCTGCAGGAGCTGTTTATACACCATCCGGTGGTGCTTATGGTTGGCGGTTCAGGCCTGTATATTGATGCTGTTTGCAAAGGAATTGATCAAATCCCGGCTACCAACGAAAAGGTTAGGGAACAACTCCTGCTAAAATTGCAAAATGAAGGACTCCAAAGCCTAACCGAACAGCTTAAAGCACTCGACCCCGATTTTCACGATCAGGTAGACCTGAAAAATCCAAACCGGGTGATGCGCGCGCTGGAGGTATGCCTTGTGGCTGGAAAACCCTACAGCCAGCTGCGCAACAATTTCAACAATCAGCGTTTTTTTAAAACCATAATGGTTGGCATAGCTCGCGACAGGGACGATCTTTACACTCGTATAAACAGCCGTGTAGATGCCATGATGGTTGAAGGTTTACTGGAAGAGGCCAAAGCCCTCTACCCGCACCGAAGTAACAACGCCTTAAACACCGTAGGTTACAGAGAACTCTTTCAATATTTGGATGGGCAGTGCAGCCTCGAAGAGGCCGTGGAACTTATTAAGCGCAATACCCGGCGCTATGCCAAACGCCAGCTGACATGGTTTTCAAAATATCCAATTCGTTGGTTTAGCCCTTCAGATTCAAAGGAAATTATTACCTTTCTTGAGGAAGAAATTGAGGAAAAGGAGTAACATGCAGCAGCTTATTTTGAGAGTGTACGGGTTGATTCTTAACGATAATGGAGAGCTCCTTATAACCGATGGGTACCAGCAAAGTATGCGAATGACCAAGTTCCCTGGTGGCGGATTGGAATTCGGCGAAGGAACCATCGACTGCCTAATTCGCGAAATCAAGGAAGAGATGGGTATGGAGCTGACCAATGTAGAACACTTTTATACCACCGATTTTTTTCAGAAGGCGCTATTCTACGAAGATGCGCAGCTGATTTCTGTTTACTATACTGCCAAGTTGAAAAACGAGAAGGAGTTTATCTATTCCAGCAAATCATTTGATTTTCAAGAAGAAATAAATGGAGCACAATCGTTCCGTTGGGTAAATCCATTCAATTTCAGTGCAGATAATCTTACCTTTCCCATAGACAGAGTGGCCTTCAATAAGCTGCAAAACCAATTACTGAACAATACCTCAAAAGCCCAACAATGAACCCAACGCTGGTAATACTCGGCCCTGCTCACCCGTTTAGGGGCGGACTTGCAAACTACGATGAGCGCATGGCAACGGAATTTCAACACAAAGGCTACACCGTTACAATGCACACCTTTACAACTCAATACCCTGAGTTGCTTTTTCCCGGAAAATCGCAGTTCTCCGACCGTCCAGCACCAATGGACCTTGACATTTATCGCACCTTTAGCTCCATCAACCCATTTACTTGGCTTAAGCTAGGTTTTAGATTAAAGAGAGAAAAGCCGGACATACTTATTCTACGCTTTTGGCTACCGTTTATGGCTCCCTCCATGGGAAGCATTGCACGGTTGGTTCGTCGCAACAAGCACACCAAGGTAATTGCCCTCATCGACAACATTATTCCGCACGAAAAGAGGCTTGGCGATAAGTTGCTGGCTAGCTACTTTGTTGGCAGCGTCGATGGCTTTGTGGTGATGTCGCGGTCAGTTGAAGAGGAATTGCACCAGTTCGATAGCCACAAGCCGGTGGCATTCTGCCCGCACCCGCTGTTCGACAGCTACGGATGCAGCGTGCCCCGCTACAAGGCAATTAGCCAGCTGAAGCTCGACCCCGAATCGAAATACATGCTCTTCTTTGGATTCATTCGCGACTACAAAGGATTGGATTTACTGCTAAAGGCCATGGCACTGCCGCTACTTCAAAATCCAAAGATAAAGCTCATCGTGGCCGGTGAGTTTTATACCGATGCCGATAGCTACCTTAACCTAATTAAAGAGAAGAAGCTGGAGGAGCGGGTTGTGCTTCACACCGAGTTTATCCCCGATGCCAGCATCCCCAACTACTTCTGTGCCGCCGATCTTGTAGTTCAGCCATATAAGAGCGCTACGCAAAGTGGGGTAACACAGGTTGGCTACTACTTTAACCGCCCCATGCTGGTTACCAATGTTGGTGGTTTGGGCGAAATTGTTCCCCACAACAAGGCCGGCTATGTGGTTGAGCCCACACCTGAGGCCATTGCAGAAGCAGTCAACAACTTCTTTGAGAACGACCGTTTTGAGGAGATGTCGGCTTTTGTGGAAAAGGAGAAGGCACGCTTTTCGTGGGCCAGCTTGGTGGAAAAGTTTGAGGAGGTGAAGAGCGCGCTTTAGGGAATAGGTTAAGTGTACCCGCCTTACTTAATTCTGAACTAATTGCTAATAATATACAATACCACAAAGGAAAAGATAAAGTTCTCCCTTACGAAACTCCTTTCCTCCTTTTAGATTCCTATGAAACAATAAATTACTCAGCATCCCAATTCTCTGGCAATGGGTTGCTGCCATTGGTAAAACTATTTACCAGCTCCTTTGCCACATCATAGTCGGAGGCAAATATCTTGACTTGGGCCGAACCTGCACCACCAGGAGTTACCTGCCAGGGAGCAATGGATCCCATTAATCCATTCTCAATGAAGGCATTTATTCCATTGTCTTCTAACAAATCTTTTACCACTGCGGCCTGCCAGGGCTCGCCAGCAAAAATCTCAACAAACTCATTGCTGCTTTCCATCATTAGTAAGTTTTAGTTCTCAATTTCTACCAACTCAATTTTTGAATCACCATTGTATTCAAATCCAAATTTTTCATAAAACGTTAGTATTACGAAAGTATTAAATTGTTACTTCGGTCCAACATATTCAAGAAGGGAAATAGCAAGTTTATCAACTATGGAAAAGGAGGAGGTTTGGCCTTCTTGGGCCTGTCTGATTGAAAAGTATGAGGAGGATAAAGATTCGTTGTGGGAATAAAAAAACTCGCTATTTGCGAGTTTTTTTATTCTATATTCTCTTGTCCACCAAATAGTTGTTTCGTTCGGTGCTGTTTCGGGAGACCAGCTCCCCAATGAAGCCAGCCACAAAAAGTTGAACACCAATTATGGTCATAACCAGCGCTAGGTAAAACAGCGGCTGAGCCGTAACCTCCCTCACCTTTAGATGGTGTGCAATGCCGTATATTTTCTGGCTAAGCAACCAAACAGTGATTCCACCCCCAATGAGGAACACCAGAGAACCTAGCGTTCCAAACAGGTGCATTGGTCGCTTGCCAAACTTGCTAATAAAGGTAATGGTTAGCAGGTCGAGAAATCCGTTGATGAAGCGCTCCAAGCCAAACTTTGTTTTCCCATACTTGCGCTCCTGGTGCTGAACCGCCTTCTCCCCTATCTTGGAAAAACCGGCCTGCTTAGCAATAATGGGAATGTAGCGATGCATCTCGCCATACACCTCAATGGCCTTAACCACCTCCTGCTTATAAGCCTTCAAACCACAGTTGAAATCGTGGAGCTTAATTTTGGAAACCCTCCGGGCGGTAGCATTGAACAACTTGCTGGGCAAATTTTTTGAGAGCACGGGGTCGTGCCGCTTCTTTTTCCAGCCCGATACCAAATCGTAACCGCCTTCTACAACCATTTTGTAGAGTTCTGGTATTTCGTCGGGACTATCCTGCAGGTCGGCATCCATGGTAATGACCACCTCGCCGCGGGCAGCCTCAAAGCCAACGTGCAGCGCAGGGCTCTTGCCATAATTTCGGCGAAACTTAATGCCCTTAACATTCTCGTCGGCATGGGCCAGCTGCTCAATCACCTTCCATGAAGCGTCCTTGCTACCATCGTCGATAAAGATTACCTCATACGAAAAGCCATGCTCGCGCATAACGCGCTGTATCCAAGCATGGAGCTCCGGTAACGACTCCTCCTCGTTGAGCAGGGGAATTACAATTGAAATATCCATCACTCAGAATTATCCATTCATTTCATCTGAAGAAAAAGGGCTCTCCACCTTCTTAGCAAAAATAGATGTTATTAGGGATACTACGAAACTTATTAGCGTCATCATAAAAACCGATGCTAAAACCATTGTACCAACAGTCATTTTCTGTTTATACATGTTCATAACGGTCTGAATTTGCTCATCACTTATTTTATTAGCCTCGTACATCTTTTGCTCCATTGCTTGTAAAAGTTTTTCAATGTAGCCAGGGTCAATCATCTTAACCAGTACAACAAAGTATAAGGCGTAAATCAATGAGGCAAACAATCCAATTAATACGCCAAATCCAAGAGATTGACTATAGCTTAGAACCCCATTCTTATAATCATCGCGGTATTTTATTTGGCCGTAGTAAATCAATCCAAATATTATAACCCATTGTATTGCTTGGATTCCCATACCTGGAGTATAGATGTTTAGCACATATATTACAATGCTGTAAAGTATTATGCCTAGGGCAAGAATAAGACCGTAGGTCATTGCCGGCTGGAAGATCGAAGTTGGTTTTGTAGTGTTATCCATTTTAATATGTTTTACGTTTGCTGAACAAAGATACAGTTTTAGATTTTCATAGTAAATGTTTGGAAAAACTTTAATTGTTGCTACTTTTGTGCCGGGTAAGTCTTATACGACCAGCTCCTGCTGAACTCCCCCAGGACCGGAAGGTAGCAAGGGTAAGTGGTTGTAGCGGTGCGATATAAGTAGCTTACCCACTTTTTTTTGCTATTAAGGAAGTTATAGCAAACCACCCAAGTAGGTTGAAATCAACAGCCTTCCCCCACTCCACCTCGGGTATCCTCCCAATCATCAGAAATTATCCCAAAAGCGCGCTGCTTATGTTTGCATCTTTTGTGCTACATTTGCGGTTTAGTTCTAGACCATAAATTTTAACGGCTATGAAGTTTTTTATTGACACAGCAAACCTTGACCAAATTAGGGAAGCCCACGATTTCGGCGTTTTGGATGGCGTAACCACCAACCCATCGCTCATGGCTAAGGAAGGCATCAAGGGAGAAGAGAAGATTAAGCAGCACTATGTAGATATTTGCAACATAGTTAAGGGAGGCGATGTTAGCGCCGAAGTTATTTCCACCGACTACGAGGGAATGATTCGCGAAGGTAAAGTGCTCGCAGCACTCCATCCCCAAATTGTGGTTAAGGTTCCCTGCATTAAAGACGGTATTAAGGCAATCAAATATTTTTCCGATAACGGCATTAGAACCAACTGCACATTGGTATTTTCCGTTGGACAAGCATTGCTGGCTGCTAAGGCTGGGGCTACCTACGTTTCCCCATTTGTTGGCCGTCTCGACGACATCTCCACTGATGGGGTGATGCTCATCAAGCAAATTGCAGAGATCTTCAACTACTATGGATTTGCTACTCAGGTTTTGGCTGCATCTATCCGCCACACCATGCACATTATTCAGTGTATGGAAGCAGGTGCCGACGTTGCCACCTGTCCGCTCAGCGCAATTCTTGGTCTACTCAACCATCCGCTAACCGATAGCGGGTTGCAAAAATTTCTTGAAGATTACAAAAAAGTAAACGGATAAAACCTCAAGGCAGAGCTGTGGCTCTGCCTTGTTTATTTTTGAGCAATGCTCATCAAACTCTACCCTGAAAATCCAAACCCGCGCGATATAGCCACCATTGTTTGCCTGTTGGAAAACGATGGCGTAATTATTTATCCAACCGACTCTGTGTACGGGCTTGGGTGTAGCATTCGCAGCAAGAAAGCGCTCGAAAAAATATTGCGCATTAAGGGATCAAAAATTAAGGATGTAAGGTTTTCAATGATTTGCTCCGACTTTAGCCATCTCTCGGACTACGCCAGAGTGGACAATTCCACCTTCAAACTGCTTAAAAAAAATCTTCCGGGACCATTTACCTTTATCCTTCCAGCATCTGGCAAAGTACCCGATCACTATTCTGGAAAAAGAAAAACCATCGGGCTCAGGATTCCCGACAACTCCATTCCCATCGAAATTGTAAAAATGCTAGGAGTTCCATTGGTAAACACCTCCATAAAGGATATCGATGAAGTGCTTGAATACACCACCGATCCTGAGCTCATACACGAGCGCTACGAAAATCTGGTTGATTGCGTGATTGACGGAGGATATGGCGGTAACGAGCCCTCCACCATTGTTGATTGCACTGGTGAAGAGCCCGAAATTGTTCGTGAAGGATTGGGAGAGCTAACTATTTAATTGGCACACACCTGGATAGTTGAATATCGGTAAGCATTCCATCGCAGCGTCCCCGAAATACTGCTGAATCACCTACAACAATTTTATCAAGTAATGGCTTGTTGGGACTCACGTCCGCGCTATCTACCGTGCAACTTACGCCAGACATGGGGTCGTTAAGAGAAAAAGTAATGCTGCCACCAACATCTGCCGTTTTATCCACCACTAAACCGGAAACCTCCACAATACGGCCGATATATTTTGAAGAGGCATTTGCTTCATTTTGGGCAAATTCGGAAATAAAATCCTTGGCATTAACCACATACTCGGGGGTCATGTTGGCAATATTTTTATGCGGTTTGTTGTACATAAATACACCCACCGCAATTCCACCAATAATTACCAAAACAACAACTATAAGAACTATTTTCCATCGGCCCATAATCGCTCATTTTTAAGTTTATACTTTGAGATAGGACATTACTTTCCCATCGGTAAATAGTTGAACTTAACCGTTATGAGAATATCGTTGTTGATATTATCCTTCACTAGCGAAGGTATTTTTACGTTATACTCGTCCAGCTTAATGTAGAATTGTGAATCCGCAGTATACCCATCTTTCGTTTTGGTAACAGTACCCTCTGCAGAAATGGGTTTAGTAATCCCATGTATTGTAAGTTGTCCCGTAACGGTAACTTTGACGGCCTGACCGTTCACAAAACTCAGGTTTTTAAAATCCTTAATTTCGCCAGAAAATGATGCCTTTGGATACAGATCACTTTCAACATAGTTCTCGTTGAAGTGCTCCTCCATCAGGGCCTTTTCAAACCGGAAGGATTTCATCAGAACGGCAATGACCATTTTACCCGTTTCTGCATCAAAAATGCTGGTTGCCTGCTCATTCTTAGCAGAAATATCCTCCATGGGCGATTTTGAGTAAAAACCGATATAGCCCGTTTTGGTAAAAAACTTCGATTGACCAACAGCAATAAGGCTGCTAAACATCAAAAAAGCGAATATTACGTTTTTCATAAAACTGGGTTTAAGTTATGCTTGAGTCTAAAGATACCGCTGATTGCTGTGGGAAAAATCAATAATAATTTCTGAATGCGTCAATACTATTTACCACTATAAACAGAAAAGACCCGTGAAATGTTGAACCCAAAGTGAATATCTCCTTTTGACCACTTCCCGGTGGTTTCACCTATGATATGATTTTCGGAGTTACCCACGGAGTTAGTAACAAACAGCTGAAAAACGTGCCCGCCAGTATCAATATCCACGCCAAACGATAATGGGTTGGTGTACTTAATATCGGTAAGCTGGTTAATTGGTCGGGCAATATAGTAGTACTCAAAATTCAAGGAGAAACGCGTTGTCAACTTTATTCGCCCACCAAACCCCATTGCCCACAGGTCGTTTTGATCGAGCGTAGTTGCTACTAAATTGCGATGTACTAAGGTTGGTGAGAGCTGTAAACTTAACCGCTCACTAAATTTTCTGCCCACTAAAATCTGGTGCGTATATGCCAACCGTGAGGAAAAATAGTTTGTTTGATTAGGGTTATCCCACTTAAGCGTATTTATGTGGATGCTCGAAAAGTAGCTAATAGTAACAGGAAAGTTTTTAGCTCCGGAGCATTGTCGAAACAGCTTTACTTTATAGGAACCATCGTAAGTTTTTTCGTATGAACTTCTTCCAATTCCAACCATAAGCCAATCGGTTAAACCAAGCTCCAATGAGAGCTTGATGGTGCTTTGGTCGAGCCCCCAGAATTCATATGGTCCCGTGTTGAGCATTCCAAAACGGTGATTTATACGAAAGTCAAGTTGCCCTGTCTTCATCTGCTCCACCGAATGAAAATCTATGATCCGACTTGATTTAAATGTCGCAGTAGCATAGTTGATTTGGGGCCCCATCTGCTGATCCAGCAATGAATCCAAATCTTGGCACCATCCGCTATAAGCAGAGAACAAGGCCATTATAAAAATTGGTAAAAACTTCCTCATCCTATTACGTATTGGTATTACTATGGTAAAAACGGTAGATGGCGTACTGCTGTAACTTTTAGTTGTTTGCTGCACCACCATTCACCCAAATATCGAGCTGAGATATCTTACAATCAGATAGTTTACCTGCATTCTTTGGCATTGGGGAATACCCGGAAAGTTGCTTGATGGCTCCCACCAGCTTTCCGTTATCGACAACGGTCTTTACGTCGGCATAGTTTTCCAGCTTAATGCCACCACCGAAGCTATTTGCAGAAGCGTTGCTGTGGCAGCCAAGACAATAGGAGCTGAGCATTGGCGCAATGGTGGTTGAATATGTCACAGCAGTAGTGTCGCAACCACTTTGAAGTTCGGGGTAAAGTTCTTCACTGTTGTCGTAGTAGCAAGATGAAACCCCAACAATAATGAGTAATGCAAGTATCAAATTAGCCTTCATTGGGTTCTATTTTTGAGTAGTTCCGGTTTGTGACCATAATTCAAATTGCCGTATTTCACAAGTAGAAAGAGGGCTAGATGGTGGCATTGGGAAAGTTCCAGTTCGATTTACCGATTGAATGAGATGGTTGTTGTTCACCGCATACACCACTTCGGCATAAGTTGACAACGATACACCACCCGATGGACCTCCTCCAGAGTGACAACCCAAGCAATTGCTTTGAACTATAGGTGCTATATGCAGTGTGTATGTAATTGTACTCAACGTATCGCAAGCGGTAACGCAGGTCTCGTTCTTCGCACCAAGCAGTATCCATCTGTAAATGCTGTCAATAGCGGCTTGAGGCAACCGTTGATAAGGTGATGGTGGCATGATATCTTCACTACCTGCAGCTTTTGATAGCGCATTGTATACCCTGCTACTTGAAGGTTGGTAAGCTGTAATACCACTTTGCATTACGGTAGTATAACTGTACAGCCTAATACCTTCAGCGGCCGTTGTAGCGTCGTGGCAACCACTGATGGCACAGCTGGAAAGCATTACCGGCAGAACATCTCTGGAAAAACAGGCCTCCACCACTGGGGGAATATTTTGCCCCGTAGTATCACACTTAGTTTCCATTGCTCCCTGGTCAATCCAGATACGGATGGTAGTTCTCTGCTCTTTTGTCAACGGACGATTTGGTGGCATAGGACTCCAAACACTCGTTATCGCTTTATAAGCAGGACTATTTCTAGAGTCGTATGCTTTAACATGCTGAATTATATTACTATAACTGTCCAGAACAATTCCAGACTCAGCAGTTGAGGCACTGTGACAGCCGGAATAGGCACATGATGTTTGAAATATTGGGAGAACCTCCGTGTCGAAACATACGGGAGGGAATTCATCAATCATGTTAGAGTCGTGGCGACAGCCCAGCTGGGAAATACCAACCAGAATACTCGCTAGGAGTGCAACCGGAATTAGGTGAGAAGTTCTGGAGCCCATATTTAACTTTTTTTAACAAAAGCAATATACGATGGTTTCTTCAATTAAATCAATAGACAATTGGCCATTTTTTCTAAATTTGAAAAAACTGATTTATGATTGACAGCTACCTGCTGATAATAGTAATTGCCGTTTTGGTGATTCTCTCCTACTTTTTTGACCTATTGGCGGAAAAAACCCATGTCCCAGCAGTGCTGATGCTAATGGTAATTGGTGCAGTAATCAAAGTTGGAGCACACTCGCTTGGCTATGAAATTAGTGGAGTAAACCAATTTCTTCAGCTATCGGGAATTGTTGGGCTGATTTTTATAGTACTCGATGGAGCTATCGATTTGGAGCTAAAGAGGGAAAAGCTGCCACTAATACTTAGGTCGTTTACCGCCGCGCTCGTTCAGCAAGTAGCAGTAATTTTTTTGCTTGCCATTGCGTTCTTCTTGGTATTTCAGGTCGATTTCCACAGCGCACTAGCCAATGCAGTGCCTTTTGCTGTAATTAGCAGCGCCATTGCAATTTCAAGTGTCAAGCGTATGAACTACAAGAAAAGGGAGTTCATAACCTACGAATCGACTTTCTCGGATATCTTGGGCATCATGTTCTTCAACTACACCATACAGCTTCAGGCCTTTACGCCAGCTTCGGCAGCAGTTTTTATTTCCAACTTGCTGATACTTGCACTAATTTCGGTTGCTGGTGTACTTTTCTTGGCATACATCATCACGAGAATAAAATCGCACAACAAAGTATTTCTCATTTTGGC
The DNA here is from genome assembly GCA_035529935.1 of Williamwhitmania sp. Lineage (NCBI taxonomy): Bacteria > Pseudomonadati > Bacteroidota > Bacteroidia > Bacteroidales > Williamwhitmaniaceae > Williamwhitmania > Williamwhitmania sp. Next base: position 12,031 of record DATKVT010000212.1, read on the forward strand.
CCTGCTCATTCTAATGTATGCGCTAGGAGAAAAAGCACACCTCTCAACACTTCTGCTGATTCTTGCCTTTGGTCTGTTTGCAAACAATCTCCAGCTATTTTCAATTGGGAAGATCACCAAATACATCCATTTTGAGAAATTGGCCGAAGAGTTTAAGATTTTCCGTCTTATTGTTCGTGAATCAACCTTTCTCATCCGAACCGTTTTCTTCATTCTTTTTGGCTATAGCATTAATCTGCAAAGCCTAATGTCGATGGATGTGTTTCTGGAGGGAATGGTAATTGCCCTAGCGGGCTTGGGCATTCGCTTTCTCTACTACATTCTTTTCTCAAGAAGAGATATGATGCCACAAGTTTTTATCGCACCCAGAGGGTTGATTACCATTCTGTTATACTACTCAATTCCAGCCGTATATGTTATTCCAGAGCTCACTGAAGGTGTCTTAGCATTTGTAATTGCCTTCTCCATTGTGATAATGATTGGTGGCATAGTACGGCGTGGTACCCCCAATACGGGAATGGAGCCGGCCAAGATTATGATTGATTGAATTGGTGAATTGTGAACGGTGAAAAGTGAAAGGTTAATAGATGTTCATTAGCGTAACTACGGCCTATTCATATCCTTCAACAAATGCTTATTTTCACCGAAGTTCTAGCCCTTTAATGGCATGATTGTGTCACTAGTTGAAATACTTGCCAATCTTATTGATGGCGGAGGGAAGGGCGAAAACGACAACACGATCGTAAGCCTTTATTTCGGTAATGCCCTTGGCAATAAACGCCACATCACCTCTAACAACCCCTCCAATAATGGCATCCTTGGGGAAGTTAATATGCTTGACCGGGCCTTTGGTAACTGCGGCACCTGGTTTAACAATAAACTCTAATACTTCCGCTTCACTACCTGTAAGGCATTTTATAGCTTGCACATCGGTGCTCATGGTAAAGCGGAAAATGCGGCTGGCAGTAATGAGCTTTTTGTTAATAACGGTATCAATGCCTACGCTCTCTGCCAATTTTATGTAGTCAAGATTTTCAATCTCTGCAATGGTTTTCTTCACCCCCATGCGCTTGGCCAGCATGCAGGAGAGAATATTTGTTTCCGAATTGCCTGTTACGGCCACAAAGGCATCCATGTTGCGCAGCCCCTCCTCCAGTAGAAGATCGGTATTGCCTCCATCGCCATTTATCACCAGTGTATTTTGCAGAATCTCGGCCAGCCTAATGCTTTTGTCCTTATCGACCTCAACCAACTTAATATTGGCATGATTCTCCAGCTCCTTTGCCACACGAACACCAATGCGGCTCCCCCCCAGAATCATGAGGTTATTAACGTCAATGTTCGTTTTACCAGAATATTTCTGCATCTCCTTGATGCCGGACTGGTTGGAGATAACGTAAACCAAATCGCCCGATTGAAACTGGTCGTTGCCACGAGGTATAATTGTTTCACCTTCCCTGCTTATGGCTACAGCCCTATACTCCAACCTCTCATTATCGTGCGTAGCCTGCAGCAATGTTTTATCCACCACCGGCGCACCCTCCTCCAGCTTAAACACAATGAGCGATAACTTTCCGTTACTAAAATCGACATACTCGGTGGAGCTTGTCTGTCCTAGTAATCCAATTATCTCACGTGCAGCAATTTTTTCTGGGTAGAAGAGATAATCAATCCCCAGATTAAGGAAGATCTCTTTATTGTTGGGCTCAAGGTACTCGTAATTATCAATTCGAGCAATTACCTTCTTGGCTCCTAACCGCTTTCCAAGCACCGCTGCAATTATGTTGGTCTCCTCATAGTGGGTTACCGCAATAAATAAATCGGCCTTCTTTATTCCGGCCTCCATCAAGGTGCTTATATTTGTTGCAGAACCATTTACTGTTGTTACATCGGCATTGGAATCGAGTAAACGAAGAAGGTCGTCATTGGAATCAATTATCACTATATCATGGTATTCATTGCTTAACATCTTAGCAAGATGTACACCAACTTCGCCTGCCCCAGCAACAATAATATTCATACAGAAACTTGAAAAAATAAAACATTAGCAGGCAAAAGTAATACTTCACACCAAATCGCCCACCCTTTTCTCACAAATTTTATCCGTTGATTGACAGATAGTAAGCTCCGCGCAATGGCATAATCCAGAAATCGTTGACCAGCGAATCGTTTTGCATCCGTCGAGGAAGATAACCGCTTACAACAAAGGCCTCTGCGGAAACTAACTTTTGCAGGGCCAAGGCGTCATAAACCGTTGGAACAACCACAAGGTCGGCCTTCAACTTTTCCATCTTAAAATCTTTGTAATTATTGGATATTCTCCCTTGGAGCTGGACAATTATCCGCTTCCCTCCAAAGCTAATTGCCAGCAGATTGCTGTCGTTTAGAAAAGCGTGAGCCATTTGCAACGACTTAAGTTCCATAGAATCATGCAATGAAACTAATTTGAGCCTATCAATTCCATAAAAATGCTTAAAGCCATTCAGCTGCTGAACCATCTCTTCTCTCCCCTGCTGTATGGAATTACAAACCAGACAAGCCGAATGGCCTTCCACCATAGCTATGGCAGGGGTGGATTGAACATTTAACACTGTAACAAATGCTTGCTCCTTTTGGCCTATCTCTGCCCAACCATACTGAAAAAAGACAAAGGCAATGCTGGTAAGGCCAACAACCCATGCCAGTTTTTTCCTCATATCAATGTAAAAGGTCAGCGATACAATGGCTATCATTATTGCCACCGTTTGCCCTAGAGAAAGGCTTAACCCATGAATAAGTGATCCCGGCAGGTGCTCAACAAAATCGGTGGACCACCTCATTGCCAATAAAAAACAGGAAAGAAGTTTGCCGCAATACCACCCTGCGGTTGACCAAAGGCTTGCAATTATTGCAAAAGGGACAGATAGATAAAGGATTACGGTTGCAAGCAATATTACCGCAATATTTGAAAGCCAAAAGTAAGTTGGAAACTGCCCAAAAACAGCCAACGAAACAGGGGTTGTGGCAATTTGAGCTGCCAACGAAACGGAGGTTAGTGCCCAGGCTTGCTTCAACAGCCATCCTTTGGGCGAAAACCAAGCATAAATTTTGGGTTGGAAATACACAATTGAAATCACGGCGAGGTATGAAAGTACAAAGCCTATGTCATAAATAATTTTGGGCTGAATAAGAATCAACACGAAGGCAGAAGCAGCAATGGAGTTATAAATATTCACTTGTCTTCGAAAAACCTTGGCACCCACCACAAAGCAAAACATTACCGTTGCCCTGAATACCGAAGGGGGCAGTCCCGTAAGAAAAGCGTAAACCCAGAGAAGAAGAATAACCAGCAATGCCCGTTGCTTCACAAATCGCTTTTGCTTATCGTGCAGCCCTACCATAAAGGCAACTACTAGATATACAATTCCTACATGCAAACCTGAAACCGCCAAAACGTGCATGGCACCAGCAGCAACAAAGTCGCTTCGGGTATCAGGATCGAGCAACCCCTTGTAGCCAAGAGTAAGTGCAGAAAACACCGCTAGGTCTTTCCCCTCAACGCCCAGCCTTGGCAGCTGATGAATGATTTTTGCCCTCAACTGCCGAAAGAAAAGGATTAGTGAGAAACTTTTCGCCCTACCAAGGTAAGTGACATCATCAACATTTGGGTAAGCACAATAGTATATTCCCTTATTTGCAAGGTATTGGCGATAATCAAATTCGCCAGGATTCATTGCCAAGGGAGGAAATTGTAGCCTCAACTTTGCCAGCATTTGGTCGCCTGGCATTAAAACCAAGGTGGAGTCTTTCTGCTTTAGATAGAGTAGAAGTTTGACTTTTCGCGGATAAACGCTATCATTTTTAACCTCTCCTATCAACATTGCTTCAACTCTCATGCTCTTTACTCTAGCTTCTGGAGTGTCGAGCAGCTGTAGCTGGAAAAGTCCGGTATACCCTTGGGGATAGGCTGGTGCTTCAGCAGTAACCAACACCGCTGTTAATCCGACTAACAACATTACAACACTGATTAGAAACCCCCAAACCCAACGTTTGGTGTAAGCTAACCGCCCACCTAAAAAAATGGCCACCAGAAACAAAAGTAAGGCAGCTGAAAAGGGATAAAGAAAATGAAACGAGGGCAAATGAAAAGCCAAAACAACCCCCACCAGCAGCGGAAGCGTTATGCGCAACATTGGAATCAACTTGAACCGTTCAAACAGAAACGTTGCCATAAAGGTGAGACATCTATCTCACCTCAAATTACAACAAACAATAAGTGAAGTCAAGTGCTAGCCTAACTTAGTTTTGTACGAAGAGGTAAAACGGCCCTTGGAAATTGAGCTAAGTTTACCCTGAATCATTCTTTTTCGCAGTGGTGCAAGCCTGTCAACAAATAGTATTCCATCAATGTGATCGTACTCGTGCTGAATAATGCGCGCGGCAATGCTGCTAAAAACCTCATCATGTGGCTGAAAATTTTCGTCGAGGTATTGCATACGCACCGTCTCCTCCCTACGAACATCTTCCCTAAGGTTCGGAATACTTAAGCAACCTTCGTTGAAATACCAAGGTTCTCCACTACGTTCAACAATATGGGCATTGATAAAAACACGCTTAAACCCTTCCAGATCGGGATAGTCTTCCACCAAAGGATCGGCATCAATAATAAACAGCCTAATGGACTTACCAATCTGCGGTGCAGCTAACCCAACTCCATCCGAGGTGTACATCGTTTCGAACATACTGCCTATCAACTCCTTTAAACCGTGATAGGATGGGCTTATTTCCTCAGCAACCTTTCTTAATACTGATGAACCATAAACGTAAACTGGTAATATCATGCTTCTAATCGTTTTTTCTATAACTACGTGCCTCGAGATAGCTTTGCAAAATCAGCGATGCACTAACCATATCCACCAGTTCTTTGTTCATACGCTCCTTCTTTTTTGCTCCTGAATCTAAAATGGCACGGGTAGCAATCTTTGAAGTAAATCGTTCATCCACAAGAGAAACTGGCATATCCGGGAAAACTTTCTTCATCCTGTTCAAAAACTCCTGAACGAAACGGGCACCTTCACTTGGGGTATTATTCATCTGTCGAGGATATCCAACAACCACTAATTCAACGTCTTCCTTAGAAAAATAATCCTTAAGATAGTCAATAATTTCAGAAGAATGTACCGTAGTAATACCTTGAGCTACAATTTGTAAGGTATCGGTTATTGCAACGCCAACCCGCTTTCGACCATAATCAATTCCAACAATCCTCCCCACTTTTCAAATTTTAATTATGCCATAACTTTTCTATTTGCTCTAGCAACGATGCCATTCTTGCGGGAGCCACTGTAATAGTCTTCCCATCCAAAAGAGTGAGGTTTTTAATCGATTTATTTACCTTAGCAACGTGTACCAGATTTACTAGCACAGTGTGGCTAATTTTAAAAAAGCTACGCTCAACCAAAATTTCCTCAAATTCGTTTAGATCCTTTGTCGACAGCCATTGGAGGCCGTCAACCGTATACACTGTGGCTGCACTTCCCGCTTGCTCCAAGTAGAGTATTTTGTTAAGGTCAATATGTTCAAATCCAGCAGAATGCGGTATGATTAACTTATTGGGTAAAACAGTATTGAGGTTATCAAAAAGGGCAATATACTTTGACTTATTGCTTATTTTTTCTTCCCGCGTTTTTTTTACCTTCCTCACCGCATCAATCATCTCCTCAATCACAATGGGCTTAAGAAGATAATCAATAGCACTATATTTAAAAGCCTTTACTGCATAGTAGTGGTAAGCAGTAATAAAAATAATATCAAACTTTCTATCAGGAATTGCCTCAAGAAGATCAAAACCTGTTCCTCGAGGCATCTGGACATCCAAAAAAACTAAGTCAGGATTCACATTGAGAATTAATTCCAACCCAGTCTCAACCGACATTGCTGATGCAACAACCTGTATTTCAGGACAAAATCGTTGAGCGATTAACTCAATTGACTTAATCGCTGCAACCTCATCATCAACAACAACTGCGCGAAGCATTTTACCCCATTTTGGTGCGTGGCAAAGGTAACAATTTTAATCTAGTTGCATTTTATCGCTCACAATAGGGATCGTTAACTCTACTAAAGTTCCTCGAGGATTACCATCCTCATCTTCTAGGTCCTTATAAATTATTCCAAGCTGCTGGTTATGTAACGATCTGAGCAGCTGCAGGCGTTGCACTGTAATTTTTGATCCAAGAGACTTGTGTATTCTAGAGGCTGCATAGTTTTCCGCCGCTTTTCGTCCAATTCCATCATCCTCAATGGTACAAATTAAGCTATCACCTTTTTGCCAGAATTGAAGTTTAATTTTTCCTTTTGTTAATTTTGGTAAAACGCCGTGCCAAATTGCATTCTCAACAAAGGGCTGAATAATGAGGCTTGGGATGTGAGCCTCAAGAAGCCGATCTTCCGGTGGTTGAATATCAAAGGTAAACTTCCCATCTGCCCGCAATTCCTCAAGTTCTAAGTAGAGGGAGATGGTTTCTAGCTCATCGGCCAACCTCACCGTGAAATTTTGTGAGTTATCAAGGGTTAACCGCATCAACTTGGCGAACTTGGAAAGGTACCTGTGACTAGAAAGGGTATCGTTTTGAAGAATAAAAAGTTGAATGGAATTAAGCGTATTAAAGATAAAGTGTGGATTCATTTGTTGGAGCAGGGCCTGTTGCTTCCACCCATCCAACCGTTTAGAAAGGTCAGTTTGACTCCTCAATGTTCTGTACCGAATTGCAAAAATGGTCGAAACTATGACTATAAGCATCGTAGATACAAGGAACATAAACCAAGGAGTATCCCAAAAGGGTGGATTAATCACAAAGCTAACTATTGCCGGTTGATCGCTCCACTGTCCGTAGGCATTTTGTGCCCAAACCTCAAAATTATAGGAGCCTGGGGATAGTGCAGGAAGTGTAACAGAGGGAATTCGGGTATATGAAAACCCCGGATCATCTATGTGTAACTTATATCGAAATAGGGTTTTCCGCAGTGTTTTAAATGTAAGTCCAGCAAAGTTTATGGCGATGTGATTCTCTAAGTATGAAAAAGTGGCTCCTCTTTTCACCAACGTATCCTCGCCATTAACTGCAAAACCGGTGATATACACCCAAGGGCGAGCTTGCTTGATTGGGTTTTCTAATGGATAAATCATCAACCCCTCCCTGGTGCCTATTATCAGAGTTGAGTCAGTTGCGTGAAGGCCTATGATCTCGTTTGACACAATACCCACCGACTTGTCGAAGGAGCCTACAATATATTTACCGGAAATATCTGGTATAATAGAAACTTGGTTTATCCCAGAATTCGTTCCGACCCAAACTTGGCCATTCCCCATGCCAATTGAGGTTATTACATTGGAAGTCAACCCATCTGATTGATTAATAACTGTGGTTAAACCCTTATTCAATACCACAACGCCCTCACCTTCTGTTCCAATCCAAAGTGTACTATCCACCGGATTGAAAACCACCTCCGCAATTCTAGAGCGAAGAATAGGGTTGGTCAGTCCTAACCATTCATATTTACCTTGTTCATACTTCCAAAGCCCATCAGGACACCCCATCCACTTGGTCCCATTACTTTCAACAGCAATGGAGGTAACTAGTTGTCGAAAATCCCCACTTGTATTTGAATCATAAGATACTTTACGTCCATCATACTGAATTAGCCCTGACTTAGTGCCAAGCCAAAGTTTGTTGTCCTCAATCGCGGCACATCTTGCACCGATCCCTAGTGGAATATCTAGTGTATTATTTGAATATGTACATCTTACAAATTCTCTTCCCAGAGAGGAGTATATGTTAAGATTGCTTAGAAGCCATAGTTTTTGCCGATTATTATCCCAATAGATTTTATTTATTGCAAAATCGTTTTTTAGCAAAAAATTTGTGCTAACATTCTGAACAATACCGCTATTATGTATTAACACCAGATTTCTGCTATTAAAGCCAACCCAAATACCATATTTAGTAGCGCAGAAGGTTTGAATTTGCCCTTTTATGACTTGTTCTGGCCTCCAAAAGTAGGTGCGATTGTAAATATTGCTTACATAAAATAGGCCATTTGCATAGGTGGTATACCAGTAGCCACCCTCTTTGTCCTCCATTACAGAGGTAATTGAAAATCCATCGAAAAGTTTTAGGAGTGGTGGTTTAGAAATGTCCAAACTTTTATAGCAAGTTACACCTCCATTATATTTGGAAATCCAAACCAAACCACTACGATCTACACTCATCCATACAACTGGTTTTGAGGATGATTCTAGCATACTTATGCTATTTGTCTTTGAAAACAATTTGAAATCGGCTGAAAATAATACGTTGTTCTGACTATCTGAAATTGCAAAACAATGGTTGAAATAATTTATAGGAAGAATAGTATTGAAAGTGTACTGTTTTTTGGGAAATAGAAATTTTTCCCCGTGTAATTTTATGGCTGAACTTGAGGTTATTATTCCATTATGCGATCCATCACTAAAATCGAGCACTATATTATCTAGATTCTTTTTGTAGAGAATCTCAATTTTACCTGCAGCGGAAATACTAAACGCCCCCTTTCTTGTCACACTTATCGATACATCATTGTTCGTGCTAACCCGAAAAGAAAGCTTAACAGCACCCCTCCCCCCCGTAAAAATCTTTTGCATCAAATAGTTATACTTGTATTGGTAGATTTTTCCATTATAATAGTAGGAAAGTAACCCAGATAAAGAGATGAACCAAATACGTCCCTTGTAATCCTCATATAATTCGTGAATCACGTT
>DATKVT010000213.1 GCA_035529935.1 Williamwhitmania sp.
GCTTGAAAGTGACATACGAACTTTTTGACGCTCATCATCGGGAACTTCAAAATCGTCGTAGGCAGCCTGAATTATCTCGTTGGCAAGCATCACAGTACCTTTATCTCTAATTGTATTCAGGATAAAGTCAGCCCACTTTACTTTTTTCTTTTTGCGACGGTTCTTTTTCCGTTTGGGTGATTCAAACTCGTTGGCTGAGCCAGCAAGAACTGATTGAGAGAACGAAGTTGACATATCTTCTTCGTCGGAACCAATGTCGGAAACATCAGTACCCAGACGATTCAAGATTGCCTGCAGCTGGCGCACACGTGCATGTGACTTTTCCAGCTCGCTAAGGCAGAACGCTTTGAAGTCTGCCACTTCATTCTCGGAGAGGAGGATTTTTTTCATAACAATTACATTTGTAAATATTAATTTGAGGACGAAAGTTCAAAATATTTTAGAAATTACTACTTTAACCACCACTAACTCACACCTGAAGAGTGGCTCAATAATTCAATGTAAATTTAATAATATTGGAAATAAATTTCAAGGATATTATCAGTTAATTTGTTTATTTTTTCTTGTTTTTTGGGGCAACCTTCTGCATTGCTTTATTTTAAAGGATTATCGGACATTAAACCTTTCACATTTTTTTCCTTCAAATATGATATTTTAACCTAAATTAACAAACTTATGAGTAAAACGATAAAGGAATTCCGAGAATATCGAGAGATGATGAACGAAAGGCTTCTCGCTGCCGACAATCTCGTAATAAAAAGAATCTTCAATCTCGACACCAACACATACGTCGATGGAGCCCTTAGCGCTAAGACTAAAGAGATGCTTGGGCTGGCAACATCCATGGTGCTTCGGTGTGACGATTGCGTAAAGTATCATCTGGAACAGTGCTTTACGCTTGGAGTTACCAAACCGGAAATCATGGAGATTTTTGCGGTAGCCAACCTAGTTGGCGGTACAATCGTAATTCCGCACACGCGCAGGGCCTTGGAATATTGGGACGATTTGGAACAGCAGGAAAGTTAACTGACTCTCATTACGAACCTAACCAATATAATTTGCCTAACGACAAATTTAATCTACCAAATTTACGCTAGTCATTATATTGCCATCCGGCCCGTTCTAATGGGGTGAACAGAGCGGCAATCATAATAAATTATCAGAGGTTGAACTCAATGCCGAAAGAACCTAACTATACCAAACATGAAAACAAAACTTATTGCAACCCTAACCTTGTGCCTAATCACCTTTGCAACCATGGCGGAAACACCGCTCTGGATGAGGTATCCGGCAATTTCCCCCGATGGAAAAACAATAGCTTTTACCTATAAAGGCGATATCTACACCGTTCAATCGACAGGTGGCACTGCACGACAGCTAACCACCAATCCAGCCTATGATTTTATGCCTGTGTGGTCGCCAGATGGTAAGCAAATTGCCTTTTCATCCGACAGGTATAGCAACTTTGATATCTTTATAATGCCTGCAGAGGGAGGGGCTCCAACTCGGCTTACATTCCACTCGAACAGCGAATATCCAAGTGGCTTTTCACCGGACGGCAAGAATATTCTCTTTACCGCTCACATTGAGGATAGTCCGAAAAATGCACAATTCCCTACATCAACCCTGACCGAGCTATACTCCGTACCGGCGGTAGGTGGCAGAATCACTCAAATTCTAACAACTCCTGCGGAGAATGCTCACTACAGTTTCGATGGAACAAAAATCATATACCAGGATGTGAAGGGCTATGAAAATAGATGGCGCAAGCATCATACCTCATCGGTTACCCGCGACATTTGGATTTACGATATCAAGACTGGGAAACAAACAAAAATAACCAACTTTATTGGTGAAGATAGGGATCCAGTATTTTCAAAAACTGAAGGAAATTTCTTCTACCTCAGTGAGAAAAATGGATCGTTTAATGTATTCGAAACTTCCCTCTCCGGAGATGCCGAAGCAAAGCAGCTCTCCTTCCACAAGTCAAATCCGGTGCGATTTCTCTCCTCCTCCAACAACGATTTATTATGCTATGGCTACAATGGAGAAATTTACACTCTTAAGGCTGGTGCTGAACCCCAAAAGGTAAACATTACAATTAATTCTGATGTTATTGAGCCACCCGTAGAATACTCCGACATTTCCTCGCAGGCCACCGAACTTGCTGTCTCCCCCTCAGGCAAGGAGGTCGCTCTGGTTATTCGTGGTGATATTTACGTGACAAGTGTCGACTACTCAACAACAAAACGAATAACCAATACCCCAGAACAGGAGAGGTCTGTAAGCTTTAGCCCAGATGGCCGAACACTGCTTTATGCTGGCGAGAGAAATAATAGTTGGAACATTTACAAAACAACTATTATTAGCAAGGATGAACCCCTGTTTGTAGCTTCAACTTTGTTGAAAGAGGAACCCGTAGTAGAGACCGCAGAGGAAACTTTCCAACCACAGTCTTCACCGGATGGAAAAGAGGTTGCATTTCTTGAAAACAGAACAACGCTAAGGGTTATTAACCTTGAATCGAAAAAGGTTAGAACCATTCTCGATGGCAGCTATAACTACAGCTACACTGACGGTGACCAATACTACGACTGGTCGCCAGATGGCAAATGGTTTCTGGTCAAGTTTTTTGAAAAAGGAAGATGGAGCTCTACCGATGCCGGTTTGGTTGCTGCAGATGGAAGTGGAAAAATTACCAACCTTACCCACAGTGGCTATTCCGATGAGTCGCCCAAATGGGTGCTTGGAGGAAAAGCCATGATTTGGTTTTCCGACAGGGAAGGTCTTCGAAGCCATGGTAGCTGGGGCTCTCAGAACGATGTATATATCATGTTCTTCACTCAACAGGCAATGGATGAGTTTAAGCTAACTAAGGAAGAGTATGAACTCTTCAAAGAAAAGCAGAAAAAGGAAAAAGAAAAGTCTGATAAGGATAAGCAAGACAAGGAAAAAACTAAAAAGGGAGACAAAAGCAGTAAAACAACTGTAGAGGAAAACAAAAAGCCAGACTTTGATCCGGTGGTAATTGAATTCAACGGACTGGATGACAGAATCCAGCGGCTTACTATCAACTCAGCTGATATTTCCGATGCAGTACTCTCTCCCGATGGCGCTAAGCTATACTACCTTGCACGCTTTGAAGATGGTTTCGACTTATGGGTAAATAATCTGAGAGAAGGAGAGACCAAACTTCTTGCTAAAGTAAAGGGACACAACAGCAACCTTACTATCGACAAGGAGGGCAAAACACTATTTTTCCTTTCCGATAGAAAAATTGATAAGGTTGAAATCGCCACGGGCAAAGTAACACCCATTACCTTTAGTGCCGAACAGGAACTCAAGCCTGCCGAAGAAAGAGCATACCTGTTTGAACATATATGGAGACAAGTGAAGGATAAATTTTATGATCCTAAGCTACATGGTGTTGATTGGCTTTCGTACAAGGAAAACTACCAGAGATTTCTGCCATACATTAACAATAACTACGACTTTGCAGAAATGGTTTCCGAGATGCTAGGCGAATTGAATGGTTCTCACACTGGCTGCATGTATCGCCCATCACATGAAAATGCGGAAAGCACTGCATCTCTTGGGGCATTCTTCGACCAAAACTACACAGGCGATGGACTTAAGGTAACGGAGGTATTAGAAGAGGGTCCCCTCACAAAAGCAGATACTAAAATAAAGCCGGGAGTCATCATTGAAAAAATTGATGGTGTAGTAATCAAAGCAGGTGAAGACTATTTTGCTCTTCTCAACCGTAAAGCCGGAGATAATGCTCTGCTATCGCTCTATAACCCGTCTGATGGAACTAGATGGGAAGAAAAAATTAAGCCAATTTCATTAGGGCAGGAAAATGAACTGCTATACAAACGCTGGGTTAAACTGAGAGAGGCTGACGTAGAACGTCTTTCCAATGGACGTTTGGGCTACGTTCATGTAAGAGGCATGAACAGTGAAAGTTTCAGGAAGGTGTACTCCGACATTTTTGGTAAATTTAATAATAAAGAGGCGCTAATAGTTGATACGCGCTTTAATGGGGGTGGTTGGCTGCACGACGACCTCGCTACTCTGCTGAGTGGAAGGCGTTACGCCGACTTTGTCCCAAGAGGACAGTATATTGGTTCAGAGCCAATTAACAAGTGGTATAAACCTTCAGTAGTGTTAGTGAGTGAAGGAAATTATAGCGATGCACATGGTTTCCCATTTACCTACAAAGCACTTAATATTGGCAAGTTAGTAGGGATGCCTGTTCCTGGAACCATGACCGCCGTTTGGTGGGAAAATCTTCAAGACCCAACCCTTGTGTTTGGAATACCACAGATGGGAATAAAGGATATGGCTGGCAATTACCTCGAAAACCACCAGCTAGTACCCGATGTTCTTGTTCCCGATTTACCCGATGACGTTGCAAACGGTATTGATAGCCAGCTCAAGGCCGCTGTTGATGAATTGCTTAAAGAAATTGACTTGGACAAGAAAAAATAGATCTCAATATATAGAAAACGTGCAGATGTATCAATAGATCACCTGTATGTTATTTAGAATCTGTCTATATTGACGACTAAAGCGTTCACATTCATGCCATTTTTAGAGCATTTTACGTAAATTGTTCAGCGAAATGCATATGAAGTTCTTTGTTTTGATATTACAATAAAGAGTAATCAAAAAAAAAAATTGAGTTTTGTGAACAATGAACACTAAATTCACATATTTTTGCATCGTGATTTTCAAACCTTCAAACCTTAAATTTTAAAGAAATGAAAAGATTTGCACAACTGCTGATGATTGCTGGAATGCTTTCAATGTTCGCTTGCAGCTCTAACGCTAGCAAGACCGAAACAACAACTGACACTACTACTGTAAAAGAAGCTACAGCTCCTGTTGCGGATTCAACTGTTAAGGCTGATACCACCGCTACTACTGCTGCTCCTGAAGCAAAGTAATTAAGCTCAGAATAAAGCATTCTGAAAAAAAATAAAAACCTGCCGATTGGCAGGTTTTTTTTGTTTATGGCTTAAGGTTAAGCTTCAACGCCAGTTCATCCAGCTGTATCCCAGAAATAGGTGAAGGAGAGTCGGCCATCAAATCGCGACCAGCATTGTTCTTTGGGAATGCAATAAAGTCGCGAATGGAATCGGACCCACCAAAAATGGCACAGTAGCGGTCGAATCCAAATGCAATGCCACCATGAGGTGGGGCTCCATAGCGGAAGGCATTAATAATGAAGCCAAACTGATTCTTTGCCTCCTCATCAGTGAAGCCCAACTTATTAAACATAAGCTTCTGCACTTCGGAATCGTGAATACGAATAGAACCTCCGCCAATCTCCACACCATTAACTACAAAATCGTAGGCATTAGCCCGAACCTTACCAGGATCGGTTTCCATCAGCGGTATATCTTCAACCTTTGGCGAGGTAAACGGGTGGTGCATTGCATAAAATCGTTTGGATTCTTCATCCCATTCGAGCAGTGGGAAATCGACAACCCAAAGGGGAGCGAAAACATCCTTGAGTCTTAACCCCAAGCGGTTTGCCATCTCAAGACGCAGATCGCCTAAAGCACCCTGCATCTTTTTCTTTGTGCCTGTTAAAATAAGCAGCAAGTCACCCTTGCCTCCACCTACCTTGTGAAACCATCCCTCCATCTCTTCGGCAGCATAAAACTTATCGACCGAAGATTTAATAGTTCCATCATTTTGCCACTTCACGTATATAAGCCCCTTAGCTCCCACCTGAGGACGCTGAACCCACAACGTAAGCTCATCGAGCTGCTTGCGGCTATATTCGCCACAGCCAGGAACACAAATTCCACCAACAAATTCGGCATCATCCACCACCTTGAAATTCTTCCCTCTCACCTTGTCGCCTAGATCGTTCAACTCCATTCCAAAACGAATATCCGGTTTGTCGGAGCCAAAGCGCTCCATGGCTTCAGCAAAGGTTATACGAGGAAACATCTCTGTAAATGTTATATTTTTCACCACCTTAAAAAGGTGATTTGCCATCCCCTCAAACGTGTTGATAATATCCTCCTGCTCCACAAATGCCATTTCACAGTCAATCTGAGTAAACTCTGGTTGACGGTCAGCCCGCAGGTCCTCGTCGCGAAAGCAGCGAACTATTTGAAAATACTTGTCGTATCCAGCCACCATGAGTAACTGCTTAAACTGCTGTGGCGACTGAGGTAAAGCATAAAACTGTCCCTGATTCATGCGTGAAGGAACTACAAAATCGCGTGCCCCCTCCGGAGTAGATTTTATCAGGTAAGGGGTTTCTATTTCAAGAAATCCTTGTAGGTCTAGGTAGCGACGAATCTCCTGTGCCATGCGATGGCGAAGCGCTATGGCCGACTGGAGCGGATTTCTTCGTAAATCGATATAACGGTATTTCATGCGGATCTCTTCCCCGCCGTCGGTATCGTCCTCAACGGTAAAGGGAGGCGTTTCGGATTTGCTTAGTATGGTTAACCGCTCCATCTGGATTTCGACTTCACCAGTTGGCATCTTCGCATTCTTGCTAGTCCGCTCAATCACCAAACCGTTCACCTGTATCACATATTCACGACCAAGTTGCTCAATAGCAGCCTTAACCTGTTCTGGTGAACTCTCATTACAAACCAGCTGCGTAATGCCATAACGATCACGCAAATCTACAAATGTCATCCCTCCAAGGCGACGAATGCGTTGAACCCACCCGCTAAGCGTTACGGTTTCGCCTTTCCGCGTAAGATTCAACTCTCCGCATGTATGTGTTCTATACATTTCTCTTTTATTTGTTACCTTGCGAAAGTAACACAAATATTGCTTTCTGCTGGCGAGCCAGCTTTAAAATATTTCCCAGATACATGGATAGCACAGAAGAACTTGGGGCTGATGAACGCTTCATGACCGAAGCCTTAAAGGAGGCCTCAAAAGCACTTGCGCGGGATGAGGTTCCCATCGGTGCAGTAGTTGTAGTAAATGGAAAGATTATTGCTAGGGCACACAATTTAACCGAAACGCTTGTCGATCCAACTGCACATGCGGAGATGCAGGCCATAACTGCAGCAACTGCAGCTATTGGCGGAAAGTATTTGCCAGAAGCCACCATTTATGTTACGGTGGAACCTTGCCCAATGTGCGCTGCTGCCCTCTATTGGGCGCAAATGGGGAAACTTGTTTACGGCGCGCATGATCCAAAACGAGGTTACTCTCTGATATCACCAGCCCTCTTACATCCAAAAACCGTTGTAAACAAGGGTGTTTTGAGCAATCAAGCCGCCCTACTTATGAAAGACTTTTTTCGTAAAAAACGTTAAATAGATGACCGGTAGAGATGTAATTAATGTTGGTAATTTAAATTTTTTTTTAAATTAGCCGCCAAAGTTGTCTCAAGCACGATAAATTGCCTAACTACAATAGTTTTAAAAGCGTGAATAATAACCTAATCAAATACTACAAATGAAGAACAAATTTTTACGTTTACTTTTTGTGGCCACAGCGGCCGTAATTCTAGCGGCAGGTTCGGTTCTTGCCCAAGCAACCTCCAAGGATGCAGTAGCAGCATTTAACGCAGGGGTTACTGCAAATGAGGCCAAAAATTACACTGAAGCACTGATCCAGTTCAACAAAACTGTGAGCATTTGCAATCAGGTTGGGGCAGAAGCAGACGAAATCAGACTTCAAGCAGAAAAGGTTATTCCAGGTGTCCAGTTCAATATTGGCCTTGGATTATACAACCAGAAGAAAATTGAAGAGTGCATTGCTGCAATTGACTCTGCAAAAATTTTAGCCATAAAGTATGGTGATGAAAAAACCCAGCACAAAGCCGAAAAGGTTGTTCCACAGCTTTACAACTTCCTTGGAAATAGTGCTTTTCGCGATGGTCAATACGATAAAGCTATTGAAAATTATAACAAGGCTATTGCGCTTGATCCTAACTACTCAAAATGCTACCTCGGTATGGGCTTAGCATACAGCAAGATGAACAATCTTGATAAGGCTATTGAAGCATTTGATAAGACCATTGAGATTGGTACTGCCACCAACAAAGCCGAAGATGTTAAGGATGCAAAAAACTCGGCAAGCGACAACTTATTGGTAAAAGCTGCTGAGGAACAAAAGAAGGAAAATTATGCCGATGCATACAAGCACTTCACTCAAGCTTTAAAATACGACGATAAGGCCAGCGAAGCATACCTTGGCCTTGCTGCAGCAGCAAACAAACTCTCCAAGTTTGATGATGCTATTGAAGCTATCAACAAGGCTCTGCCCTTGCTAGAAGGCACCAGCGACAGTAATAAAGCTCCTTACTACTTTGCCCTCGGTAACGCATACCTTGGAAAGAAAGAGAATACCAATGCATGTGACGCTTATAAGAAAGCTTCCTTTGGCACTTTCAAAGAGTCAGCCGAATACCAAATTAAGGAAGTTCTTAAATGTCAATAAATCGATGATCGCTCAATAAAGAAAGGTCGGCAAATTGCCGGCCTTTTTTATTGCCCACCAAATAATTACCTTTGCAGGCTTACAAAAAACGATCTATGTTCATAAGAAAAGGCTACCGCATTATTTTCTCTGATGTCGACGGAACCATACTCAACGACGATAAAGATGTTTCTAACGAAACAATTACCATTACAAACAAACTATTTGAAACAGCGCAAATCCAAACCATTCTTATTTCGGCAAGGATGCCTGCCGCAATTGCTCCTCTTAGCAAAAAACTTTGCCCAAATGCTCCCTTAATTGCATACAATGGAGCCTTAATATTAGCCCCTGAAAACGGACATTACAGAACATTGCAGTCGCTATCCTTCCCCTCTGATGTTGCGAATGTCATAATTGATCAAAGCGAAAAGGATGGTTTCCATGTTGGTGTTTTTTATGGCGACCGATGGCTAGTGAACCAGCACGACAGTTGGACTGATCACGAAATATTCAGCACAGGATTAACCCCAGAAGTAATGAGCAATGGTAACTTAATATCGATGCTGAAAAAGGAGTTACCCCAGCTGCAAAAGATAATGGTGATGGCTTCATCCGATGTTATTGACCAGCTTGAACTTGAAATATCAAAAAAATTCAAAGATGTGGTTACTGTATATCGTAGTGCCGATATCTATATGGAAATAACACCAGCAGTAAGCAGTAAGCGGCTTGGAGTGGAAATGCTGCTCAACCACCTCCATATTGACCCCGAAAATGCCATTGCATTTGGCGACAACTACAACGACCTAGAAATGCTTAAATTTGTTGGAATGGGTGTGGCCGTTGACAATGCTCGCGAAACTGTTAAGACTGCGGCAAAGATGGTAACCAGCCAGAGTAAGCAAAATGGCGTTGCCATTGCCCTTAAGCAAATATTTGGCCTTTAATTAACCGCATGGAGCCAATGAAACCATTGGAGCTACTTGCCCCTGCAAAGGATATGCATTCAGGAATTGCAGCAATAAGTTGCGGTGCCGATGCCGTGTATATTGGTGGTCCCCAGTTTGGCGCAAGGGCTGCAGCCGGAAACTCTATGCACGATATTCAAAGGCTGACCACATACGCCCACCGTTACTTCGCCAAGGTATATATGGTAATCAATACTCTCCTTTACGACAATGAAATACCTGAAGCGGTTTTGCTTGCCCAGCAGGCTTGGAAATCGGGTGTCGACGCACTAATAATTCAAGATTTGGGAATGCTTGAGGCAGCCCTACCTCCCATTCCCCTGTTCGCAAGTACCCAAACCAACAATACATCTCCCGCGAAAGTAAAATTTTTGGAGGATGCCGGATTCAGCCGTGTAATCCTAGCCAGAGAACTAAACATCAAGCAGATTCAGGAGATTAGACAAGCTACAACCGTTGATCTTGAGTTTTTTATTCATGGAGCCCTCTGCGTTTCATACAGCGGTCAGTGCTACCTGTCGCAGGCACTTACAGGAAGAAGTGCCAACAGAGGAGTTTGTGCACAACCCTGCCGCATGGCCTACAACCTATTGGACGACAAGGGGAGAAGGCTAAGAGAAAATCAGCATCTTCTCTCGCTCAAAGACCTTAACCTTTCCAACCACCTTCCACAACTTGTTGAAGCAGGAATCACCTCATTCAAAATTGAAGGCCGATTAAAGGATGAGACCTACGTAAAAAACGCCGTACTCCACTACCGCCAAATACTCGACAACTTTTTGATCAACCAAGATTCTTTCAGCAAGGCCTCTTCGGGAAAGGTGGAGGCACAATTTAATGCCGATCCAGAACGCTCATTTTCTCGAGGATTTACCTCATACTTTGTTGAACAACGAAGCACAATGGCATCATTGCAAACACCCAAGTCGGTTGGGAAGAAAATAGGAGTCGTTTCCAAAGTCGATAGTCTCTCGTTTACTGTTACATCTAATGAAACCCTCTCCAATGGCGATGGTATCTGCTTCGTCTTGCCGAATGGCATTCTTGAGGGAACAAACATTAATAAGGTAGAAAACGGACGAATCTACCCCAACTCCATCGAAAATATTTCGGCAGGTATCACTATTTATAGAAATTTCGATCGGGAATTTACGCTCAAACTCGAAAAGGCTGTAGAGCGGAAAATAGAGACATCAATATCACTCTCAGAAATCAACAAAGTCATTACCATTACTTCCGTTGACGAAGATGGCATTGATGCTACCATTGCAATAAGCAGTGGCGAAATGGAGAAAGCCAACAATCCTGAAAGAGCATTAAAGACCTGGCATGAGCAACTTTCTAAGGGGGGCAACTCCATACTTCGAATAGTTAACGTGACCATCCAAGTTACAGACTTGCCGTTTATGCCCATAAGTGGCATTAATCAGCTACGCAGGGAACTGTTACAGCAACATGAGGCCAACAGGGTGAATGCATACAAAAGAGTCGAAAAAAAGGTAGTAATATCCAATCACCCCTACCCGGAAAGTGAAATCGGATATCAAGGCAATGTGCTAAATGCCTTGGCCAAGAAGTTCTATGAACGTCATGGTACCAGAGTAGTCCGGCCAGCATACGAAGCAGGGTTACCAGCAAAGGGAGACTTGGTAATGACAACCAAGTATTGCCTTCGCTACGAGCTGGGCGACTGTCTTAAAAAAAGAGCACCAGTGAACAAACAACTCCCATCAACGCTATTTTTGGAGAATAATGGTCAGAAACTTACGCTTGAATTTGACTGCGAACGGTGTGAAATGATGATAAAACTAGCATAGCAATGCAAATATTAGCACCTCATAAAGGCTGGAACGACTACGAAATGGTTGATTCCGGTGGTTTTGAAAAATTGGAACGTTTTGGAAGTTATATCGTGCGTCGGCCCGAGCCCCAAGCACTTTGGGAAAAAAGTCTTTCGGATGAGGAGTGGAAGCAGATGGCCCATGCCAGCTTTATTCGTAAGCAAGGTAAGTTCAACGACGATCGTGGCGACTGGTTTCCTAAGCCCGGCATGCCTGAGCAATGGAAAATTGGCTACACCCACAACGAACTCAATTTCACCATGCGCCTAGGACTCACCTCATTTAAGCACGTTGGCATATTTCCCGAACAGGCAACAAACTGGGACTACATCTACGAAAAAACCAAAGCTATTGAGGAGGAGAAGCCCAAGGTGCTTAACCTGTTTGCCTATACCGGAGGTGCTTCGCTTGCGGCCTGTGCCGCAGGAGCCGAAACGGTACATGTGGATTCCATAAAGCAGGTGGTTACTTGGGCTCGCGAAAACATGGAGCTGAGTGGTCTCAACGGCATCCGCTGGATTCTTGACGATGCGCTTAAGTTTGTGGAGCGGGAAGTTCGACGAGGCAACCAATATAACGGAATTATCCTCGATCCACCAGCATACGGGAGAGGCCCAAATGGCGAACGATGGGTGTTGCAAGACAGCCTAGCCGATATTCTGAATGCCTGCAGCATGCTGCTCAAGCCAACTAACAGCTTCTTAGTTCTAAATCTTTACTCCCTTGGCTTGTCCTCCATTATTGCAGAAAATTTGGTAAATAGCCACTTTGGGAAACCAAAGAATCTTGAGTTTGGAGAACTTTACATCCCCGATAGGTTTAAAAAGAATATGCCGCTGGGTGTATTTGCGCGGTTTAGTAGATAGTGAAAATTCAAAAGCCCGGTCAGTGTTGCTGACCGGGCTTTTTTCCCAGATTACGAAAAAAACTCTCTATTAAACGAACTTGGTTGGTTTTGGTTGACAAGAACCGAAGCTCATCTATATATTCCCAAAAACACCAAAACGTGACAAGCAAAATGAAACTTTTTTTACAAAAAAGTAAAGAATATCCATATTTGCCTGATTATCTGAAGCAAGGAAATCTTTGATTTTAAACCGATAAATATCTACGCCAACGCTTAAACTTGGGGCACAGCAAATTTTGAGAGCCATTCCCTGTCAATCATTTATTTCTTTTTGGACAGCTTGCTGTATGAATAGATATTTGTTTTACTAATTTTTCATACCTTTATCACGTAAAACCCATAAAGCTATGGAAAGCATTTTCGTAAAAGGAACCTCACAATATCCAGAAGTTAACTTGGATAAGAGTTCCGGCAGGTTTGAATTTTTTGGGAATTCCATTCCGGAAGATGCTAAAGAGTTTTTTAGCCCAATTTTTGACTGGTGGGATGAATATGTCCAGCACCCCAATTCCATTACTGAAGTAACCTTTAGAATGAGTTACTACAATACCCCCTCCTCCAAAATGTTTTTCCACATTCTAAAAAAGTTAGAAACACTGAAACAATCTGGAGCAACAGTAAAGGTAAAGTGGTTTTTTACTGAAGATGATATTGATATGCGCGATGCAGGCTACGATTTTGCCGAAAACATTGCCCTCCCCATTGAGCTAATTCCCATTCCAGAGGAAGAATAATCATTTAAAGAAAAAAGAGGGCTGAAATTCAGCCCTCTTTTTTTACCAGTTTGTTGTGTATTGCTGGTTATAGATTCGGTAGGTTGAAACTACACCCGTGGATTGATTCCTGAATTGAATAGAGCCTGAAAGAACTGGATTAGCCTTACCAATAGCGGTAGTAAGCTGTTTTGGTAATGGGCTGCTTAGCGTTAATTCCAGCGAATGATTCCCTTTGCCGGAAAATGTTTGGTTAACATCCTCAACAACAATGGGTGGAACCCCCTTGAACTCCAAAGTAACCTTCTCAATTACAACAGGTGTATCATATTTTGACACTAACGTAAGGTTACAGGTGGAAGCAGTAATATTATCGGCATCCTCCTCAATTTTAGCAAACTGAACTGCCTCGTTGAGGTAAACTTCCGCCTTAGTGGCTGCCACGTTAAAAAAGAATTTTTTGCTTACAGTGGCGTTCCCAAAGCGATAGGTGATTAAAATGTTGTTCTCAGGATCTTCGTAGCAGTTGTCATAGTCGTAGGTTACCTCCCAGTCGGTGACATTGTTCTTCACACCAGTAATGCGGGCACATTCCGACTTTACCACCGGCTTTTTCACCGTTGAAATTGTTCGGTTACCCAGCCGAAGAACAAACTTGAGTGTACCAAGGCTACTCTCAACCTCTGAAAGTTCAATGGATTGGTATAAGTTT
Organism: Williamwhitmania sp.; assembly: GCA_035529935.1. Taxonomy (NCBI): domain Bacteria; kingdom Pseudomonadati; phylum Bacteroidota; class Bacteroidia; order Bacteroidales; family Williamwhitmaniaceae; genus Williamwhitmania; species Williamwhitmania sp. The sequence continues at coordinate 13,557 of DATKVT010000213.1, forward strand.
TTATACCGCGCAATTACCAAATTTACCTTATCGGCTCTTGCATCCACAAATGCATCCTGCAATGCTTTAAGTTCGTCAATGTTTTTCTCAATTTGTTCAATAGAAGAAACCGTATCAACTTCTTCCTCTAGCCTATTCAGGTTGTCGGTCATCTCCTGGTCGCGCATCCTAAAGTCGCTTACTAACTTCTGAAGTTCAAACTCCGGGAAGGGATACTTAATATGGTAGTTAAAAACAGTTTGGTTGTTTTTTTTATCGTAGAGTTTTTCCCAATAGTATTCGTTGGCATTCGAAAGTGAAATGCCTTGCAAGTAGGGAACTTTCCCCGATTGACTAGTCACCTGAGAAGAATATTTCTCGAGAAATGTTGAAACAGAGTTGTTGTAGTTAGCCTCTTCTGTTTTCATTTCGCTTTTTGCCTTCACATTCTCGGCCACAGAAAGAACGATGCGCTC